>JAEYXO010000244.1 GCA_023431245.1 Pseudomonadota bacterium
CGCGACCTCGCCAACATGGGCGTCATGCAGGACCTCGACTTCTCCGGCTACATGCTTGACCGCGTCGAGGTCGAGGAATACGCCTGCAACTGGAAAACCTTCATCGAGGTCTACCTCGAGGACTACCATGTCGAGCCCTTCCATCCGGGGCTGGGACAGTTCGTCAACGTCTCCGACCTGCGCTGGGAATTCGGCGATTGGTACAGCGTACAGACCTGCGGCATCAAGAACGGCCTCGCCCGCCCCGGCAGCGCGGTGTACGGACGCTGGCACGAGCAGGTGCTGCGTTACGGCGAAGGCCGGTCGCCCTCGCATGGCGCGATCTGGCTGACCTATTTCCCGAACGTGATGGTCGAGTGGTATCCGCATGTGCTGGTGATCAGCGCGATCATTCCGCGCGGCCCCGAAGCCTGCAGCAACATCATCGAGTTCTATTACCCCGAGGACATCGCGCTGTTCGAGCGCGAATTCGTCGAGGCCGAGCAGGCCGCCTACCGCGAAACCGCGGTCGAGGACGCCGAGATCATCGCGCGCATGACCGAAGGCCGGCGCGCGCTGTGGATGCAGGGACGCAGCGAGGTCGGGCCCTACCAGTCGCCGCTGGAAGACGGCATGGTGCATTTCCACGAATTCCTGCGCCGGGAAGTGGCGCCCCACGTATAAAATATCAATAAAAACAAATACTTGTATTGATCAACGGCAGCCTGGCGCTGCCGTTTCCGTTTTCCGGCGCTTGCTTTTCATTCGGTGTTTGCTACCTTTGCCGCTCCCGACAACGCCGCGCCGGACCGTCTCATGGCATCGATGACCCACACCACGCTCGTCAGCGCCGAAGAAACTGCGGCACATCTCTCTGATCCGCAATGGGTGATCTGCGACTGCCGCCATGATCTCGCGGACCACAGCGCCGGTTACCGCGCCTACCGAGCGGGGCATATTCCGGGGGCGCGTTTTCTCCATCTCGATGTCGATCTCTCCGGACCGAAGACGGGAGTGAACGGCCGCCATCCGCTGCCGCATCCCTCGACCCTCGGCCTGCGGCTCGGCGCCCTGGGCATCGGCAACGACAGCCAGGTCGTCGCCTACGATGAATCCGGCGGCGTATTCGCATCGCGGCTGTGGTGGATGCTGCGCTGGGTCGGCCATACAAAGGTCGCCGTGCTCGACGGCGGCTGGCAGGCCTGGAACCGCGCGAAACTGCCGTTCACCGTGGAACAGCCGGTCGTGGAGCCGGTGAGTTTCAGCGTCAAGCCGCAGCCCCGGCTCGCGGTCGACAGTGCGGGACTGCAGGCGGGCATGGGCGGAGACCGCATGCTGGTGCTGGATGCCCGCAGCAGCGACCGTTACCGCGGCGAAAACGAAACCCTGGACCCGGTGGCCGGGCACATCCCCGGCGCGATCAACCGCTTCTTCAAGCTGAACCTCGGTGACGACGGCTGCTTCAAGCCGGCCGATGCGCTGAAAACCGAATTCGGCGCGCTGCTGAACGGTCACGCGCCCGCCGACATCGTCCACCAGTGCGGCTCCGGCGTCACCGCCTGCCACAATCTGCTGGCGATGGAAGTCGCCGGCCTCGCGGGTTCACGGCTCTACCCCGGATCCTGGAGCGAATGGGTCAGCGACCGCCGGCGTCCGGTCGCCACCGGCGCAACGCCCTGAGGATCCGATGCGGCTGCTGCTTGCCGACCTGATCCTCGTCATCCACTTCAGCTTCGTCCTCTTTGTCGTCGCCGGCCTGCCGCTGGTATGGATCGGCGCCGCCCGCGGCTGGCGCTGGGTGCGCAACCGCGGCTTCCGCATCGCCCACCTCGCAGCCATCCTGTTTGTCAGCGCCGAAGCCGCGGCCGGGATCTGGTGCCCGCTGACCTTGTGGGAAGACGCTTTGCGCGGCGCTGCCGGCGAACGCAGCTTCGTTGCACGCTGGATCCACGCGGTTCTGTTCTACGACCTGCCGCCGTGGATGTTCACCGCAGCCTACCTTGTCTACGCGCTGCTCGTCGCGCTGACCTGGTGGCGGATACCGCCGCTGCCGCGCAGAGCATGAAAAAAGGGGCGCCGAAGCGCCCCTTTTTCAGTCGGTCAAACCCATCAGGCGAGCGCTTCGGCCCAGATGTTGCGCGCCCAGCCCCAGGCGTACGCCGCCTCGGCCGCGCTTGCCGCGCTCGACACGCCGCCGCTGCCCTTCACCGGCGCGATGGTCTTCTGCGCCGGATCGTAGCGGTGCACCGACGCGACGTGCATCGCGCTGTCACCGCTGACGAAGCTGTAGCAGGTGTTCATCATCATCGTGTCGCGGTTGACCGGCTGGCCCTTGATCAGCGCCACCACCGCTGCGGCACAGACCTTGGCATGCTGGTTGGCCATGCTGCCCGATTTCGGCATCCCCGGCGCCGACAGCGTCGAGTCGCCGAGCACGTGCACGCCCTTCACCGCGGTGGATTCGCAGGTGGTCCAGTCGATGCCGCACCAGCGGTTGTTGGCAGTGATCAGCCCGCTCCTGACCGCGACGTCGGCGGCGCGCTGCGCCGGAACGACGTTGAGCACGTCACCCTTGACGTTGTCGAACTGCAGCTTGACGGTCATGCCCTTGACGTCGACATCGGCGATTTCGCTGTTGGGCCGGTAGTCGATCATGCCCTTGTAGAGGCCGTTCCAGGCGGCGAGGAACAGCCCCTTCTTCGAGGTGATGTCCGGGTTGGAGTCGAGCAGGATGATTTTCGACTTCGGCTTGGCCTTCTTGAAATAGTCGGCGACCTGGCAAACCCGCTCGTACGGTCCCGGCGGGCAGCGGTACGGCGCCATCGGCATCTGCATCACGAACACGCCGCCGTCGCGCATCGATTCCAGCTGCTTGCGCAGGGCCACCGTCTGCGCACCGGCCTTCCAGGCATGCGGGACGCGGGCCTGGGCCTCCGCGCTCTTCAGCGCGGGGATCTGCTCGATCATGAAATCGATGCCGGGCGAAACGATCGCGCGGTCATAGGGCAGGCTGTCGCCGCCCGCGAGCCGCACCACCCGCTTCTCGGCATCGATGGCCACTGCGCTGTCGCGGATCACGCGGATGCCGCGGGCACGCAAACCTTCATAACTGAAGGTGATGTCGGACATCTGCGCGTTGCCGCCGAGCACCATGTTGCTGATCGGGCAGGAGATGAAGTGCTGGTTGGGTTCGACCAGCGTGACATCGATGTCCGGCCCCCACATTTTCACGAACTTCGCCGCGGTCGCGCCGCCGTAACCGCCGCCGACCACCACCACCCTGCCGGCGCCACCGCCGCTGGCAGTGGCACATCCGGAAACCGCCGCAACCCCCGCGCCCGCGGAGGCCCATTTCATGAATTCGCGCCTGGAAATAGTCATGTTGTCCTCCTAACGCACGGCCGGCGCAGGCACTGCGCGGCCGGGGGTGACCGAAGCGAAATAAGCGGCAATCAGCTCGAGCTGTTCGTTGGTGTAACCCTTGGCATGCTGGTGCATGATCGTCGCCGGGCGCTTGCCGTCGCGGAATTCCTGCATCTGCTTCAGCAGGTAATCGCGGTTCTGACCGGCCAGGCTGGGCGGCACGCCGTTGACACTGCGGCCATCGGTGCCGTGGCAGGCAAAACAGGTGGCCGCCAGGCTGCGGGCATACTGGGCATCGGCCGCCGCCGCAGGCTGCGCCAACCCGCCGGCCGCGACTGCGGCCAGCAAAATCATGACTCTACGCATGTGCTCCTCCAATCCACGAGTGGTTAACGCTGAAACCTGATGCATCAGGTTTTTCTAATGAAACCAGTGTCCGCGCAAAGCCGGGGGCTGTCAAGAAAACCGCCGGCATGAAAGCCGGCGGCGGGGACGCTGCGGGAAGGCGGGCGCTCAGGCGACGCTGGCGGTTTCTTCCGCAAACTCCAGGCGCACCTTGCCCTCGGCGTCAATGTCGACGGCAACCTTGCCGCCGCTGGCCAGGCGGCCGAACAGCAGTTCGTCGGCCAGCGCGCTGCGGATGGTGTCCTGGATCAGCCGCGACATCGGCCGCGCGCCCATCTGCGGGTCAAATCCCTTGTCGGCGAGGTATTCGCGCAGCGCCGGCGTGAAGCTGATGTCGACCTTCTTCTCGTGCAGCTGCTCTTCGAGCTGCATCAGGAACTTGTCGACAACGCGCAGGATGATCGCGCGGTCCAGCGCCTGGAAGGAGATGATGCCGTCGAGCCGGTTGCGGAACTCCGGCGTGAACATGCGCTTGATTTCCCCCATCTCGTCGCCGGCCTGCTTTGCGGTGGTGAAGCCGATCGAGGTTTTCGACAGCTCGGCGGCGCCGGCGTTGGTGGTCATCACGATGACGACGTTGCGGAAATCCGCCTTGCG
>JAEYXO010000283.1 GCA_023431245.1 Pseudomonadota bacterium
TCGACCCGGCCGCCCGAGGCCTTGCGCCCGAGCAGCCGCGCCTTGATCACGCGGGTGTCGTTGATGACCAGCAGGTCGCCGGCATCGAGCAGGCCGACGATGTCCGGAAAGAGGCTGTCGCGCAGTGCGCCGGTGGCGCCGTCGAGGTGCAGCAGCCGGCTGGCGCTGCGCGCTGCGGCCGGCGCCTGCGCGATCAGTTCCGGCGGCAGGTCGTAATGGAAGTCGTCCAGACGCATCGCGCGGATTATATAGGTGCCGCCACCCCGCCTCCGCAGGCGCGGTTGCCCCGCCCGGAGCGTTTAAGGGATAATCGCGGCCCGTGCCGGGATGGCGGAATTGGTAGACGCACGGGACTCAAAATCCCGCGCTGGCAACAGCGTGCCGGTTCGATTCCGGCTCCCGGCACCAGCCTTATCGAGCGCAGATTTCATCTGCGCCATTCATCCGGTCGGACGCCGGTCACCGGCAATTCCTCAGACCGCCGGCCGCGTCACCTCGACATTGTCGATCAGCCGCGTCTTGCCCAGCCGCGCCGCGGCCAGGATCACCAGCCCGGTTTCACCGTTGGTCGGCGGTTGCAGGTCGCTGCGCCGGCGCACGGCGACATAGTCCGGCTTCCAGCCGTGGCGGGCCAGCTCCGCCATCGCCGCGAGTTCGATGCGCTGGTAGTCGCGCGCGCCCAGCGCGATCTCGCCGCGGGCGTTGCGCAGCACGCGGTAAAGCCGCGGGGCTTCCTGGCGCTCGGCGGGGCTCAGGTAGGTATTGCGCGAGGACAGCGCGAGGCCGTCTTCGGCGCGCACCGTCTCGGCAAGGATGATTTCAATCGGCAGCGCGAACTGGCGCACCATGTTGGTCAGCACCAGGCACTGCTGGTAATCCTTCTTGCCGAAAATCGCGGCATGCGGCGACACCATGTTGAACAGCTTCAGCACCACGGTGGCGACGCCGCGGAAGTGTCCGGGACGCGCACCGCCGTCGAGGATATGCTGCAGGTCCGAAGGCTCCACCACATAGGTTTGCGGCTCGGGATAGATTTCCTTCTCGTCGGGCGCGAACACGACGTCTACGCCGGCCTTGCGCAGGCGCTCGCAATCGGCCTCGAAGGTGCGCGGGTAGCGGTCGAAATCCTCGCGCGGGCCGAACTGCAGGCGGTTCACGAAAATGCTGACCACGGTGCAGGCTGCGCGCGGCTTGGCGATGCGCATCAGCTCGATGTGGCCTTCGTGCAGGTTGCCCATCGTGGGCACAAACACGTTGTCCGGCTCGCGGCGCAGGCGCTCGCGCAGTTCGGCTACGGAATGGATGACGTCCATGCGTTGGTCAGGATTGCGGATCGAGGATTGGGAACTGGCCCCCTGCTGCTGCAGGGACCGGAGACCGCTATTGTAAAGGGTAAAGGCGGGACCGCCCGGAGCAGCCATGCCGCCCCTCTCGCCTGACTCCTAAAAAGAATGTTCCTTGCCCGGAAACTTTCCGGAGCGCACTTCCTCGACGTACAGCGCGACCGCATCCTGGATCGAGCCGGCCGCCGCCTTCATGTAATTCTTGACGAACTTCGCCTTTTTCCCCGGGTAGACATCGAGCATGTCGTGCAGCACCAGCACCTGGCCGTGGCAGTCGGCGCCGGCGCCGATGCCTATCGTCGGCACGCCGGCCGCGGCGGTGACCTGGCTGGCCAGCGCGGCGGGGATCGCCTCGAGCACGATCATGCCTGCGCCCGCCTGCTCGAGGATGCGCGCGTCGTCGAGCAGGCGCTGCGCGTCATCCTCGGCCCTGCCCTGCACGCGGTAACCGCCGAGCTGGTGCACCGACTGCGGCGTCAGCCCGAGATGCCCGCAGACCGGAATGCCGCGCTCGGTGAGGAAGGAAATGGTCTCCAGCATCGGCCGGCCGCCCTCGATCTTCACCATTTGCGCGCCGGCCGCCATGATCTCGGCGGCGTTGCGGAAAGCTTCCTGCGGGCTCACCTGGAAGGTGCCGAAGGGCATGTCGCCGATGATGAAGGCGCGCTTCGCGCCGCGTGCCACGCAGGCGGTGTGGTAGACCATGTCACGCAGGGACACCGGCAGCGTCGACTCGTGTCCCTGCAGCACGTTGCCCAGCGAGTCGCCGATCAGCAGCGTGTCGAGTCCGGCGCCGTCAAGCAGCGCGGCAAAACTCGCGTCGTAGCAGGTCAGCATCGTGATCTTTTCGCCGTCCCGCATCATCTTGTGCAGATTGCTGAGGGTGATACGCATGGGGTTCTCCTGGCTAGCCGCCGAGGCTGAAGAATTCGCGCGGGCCGCGCATGGCGTTGATTCGCTGCAACAATAAATCAAAATCCGCGGCCGAATCAACGAAGTTGAGATTCTCCGAATTGACGATCAGCAGCGGCGCCGCGGTGTAATGGTGGAAAAACCGCGCGTAGGCGTCGGCCAGGCGCAGCAGGTATTCGTCCGGTATGCTTTTTTCATAAACCGTCGCCCGCCGCCGCACGCGCTCGACCAGCGTTTCCGCGCCCGCCTGCAGGTAGATCACGAGGTCGGGTTGCGGCGCCTGCGGCTTCAAGTGGTCGTAGATCTGGCGGTAGAGCGCGAGTTCGTCATCGTTGAGGTTCAGGCGCGCGAACAGCGGATCCTTCTCCAGCATGAAATCGGCGACGGTGACGCCGGAGAACAGGTCGGACTGCACGAGATCGCGCACCTGGTTCATGCGCTGGAACAGGAAAAACAGCTGCACGGAAAGCGCATGGCGCGCGGGGTCCTGGTAGAAGCCGGGCAGGAAGGGATTGGCGTCGGGATCCTCGAACAGCGTTGCCGCACCGAGGTGTGCGGCGAGGCGCCGCGCCAGCGTGGTCTTGCCCGAGCCGATCGGCCCTTCGACCACGATATAGCGGTATTTTGTGTTCAGCGTCATGCCGGGATCCGCCGCAGCTGCGCAACGCTGCCGGCATCCAGACGCGCTGCCAGTTCGCGCACAGTGCCATGCCCCGGCACCGCGGCATCGGGCGCGATCTCCGCCAGCGGCAGCATCACGAAAGCGCGCTCGAGCATGCGGGCATGCGGGATCGTCAATCCCGGTTCATGCAGCACCAGGTCGCCGTAGAGCACGATGTCGAGATCCAGCGTGCGCGGCGCATTGGGAAAGTCGCGGACCCGGCCCTGCGCGCGCTCGATCCCGAGCAGCGCGGCAAGCAGCACCTGCGGCGCCAGCGCGGTCTCGATCATCGCCACGGCATTGATGAAATCCGGCTGGTCGGCATAACCGACGGGCGCGCTGCGGTAGAGGGAGGATCGGGCGGTGAGCCGGGTTTCCGGCAAAGCGGCCAGTGCGGCAAACCCGGCCTCGACCTGGCGCAACGGATCGCCGATGTTCGCACCGAGCGCAACGCAGGCCGTGTGCGCGGTGGCGGGCACCCCGGTCACCCGGCGGCGGGGGGGGGGGGGGGCGGGGGGGGGGGGCGCGCGCGGGGGGGGGGGGGGGGGGGGGGGGCCGGGCCGGGGGGGGGTCAGCGGCGGCGTGCATGGCCGACATCGACGTTCCCTTCGCTAGTACGAACTAGATCAGGTTCGACGGGTGTGATCTCAGCCGCTGCGTCCTGCACAGAACGGCACCCCGCGTCGTCGTCCAGCCTAGCGAGCCCTGGCCGGGGCCCGCCCGGCCGTCCGGCCCCCGTCACGGCTTGTGCGGAAGGGTTCCCGCGTCACGCGCGGCAGAGCTTCCGCACAACGGTGCGCGAAGCGCGGCCGTCGGCGTCAGCCGCGCAGGGGGAGGGTCAGCGTCGTCGGCCCGCCGTCGACCACGCGGACCGGGACGCCCCAGTCCTGGGCGTTGAGGTGGCAGGCCGGGTACTCGATCGCGGGGTCCGCGTCGCACGAGGCGGCCTGCGCCGTCACGTGCAGCACGCCCTCACGGACGAGCGGGTTGACGCGCAGCGTGCGGGTGAGCGGGACGTCGTCGCCCGCGCCGTCGAGCAGCAGGTCGGGCGGTGTCGAGGAGACTTGCAGGCGGGTCGAGGGGCCGTACCGGTCGTCGTACTTCTGGCCCGCAGCCGGGGTGAAGACGACGTCGAGCCGCATCTCGCCGCTGCCGATCTCCGAGACCGGCCGCTGCGTGCGGTGCGCGCCCGCGTCGAGGATCTCGCCCGCCAGACGCGCGGGCAGCCGCAGCCGGGTGAGCCGGTGCGCCGCGGACTCGACGACGACCAGCTCGACGCGCCCGTCGTCGTGCGCGTCGACGAGCAGGCCGGACGGCTCGGCCAGGCCGCGCGCGAGGGTGGTGACCTCGCCCGGGCCTTCGCGGTCGGGCGCAGGCGCCCAGCGGCGGATCGCACCGTTGTAGGTGTCGGCGATCGCCACGCAGCCGTCGGGGAGGACCGCCACGCCCAGCGGGTGCTGCAACAGGGCCTGGTCCGCCGGCCCGTCGCGGTGGCCGAAGTCGAACAGCCCCTGCCCGACGGCCGTGCGCACCACCAGTGCGCCGAACCGGTCGCGGCGGAGCCATCGCAGCGCACTGACCTCGGAGTCCGCGAGCCACACCCGCCCGTCCGGCCCGACCGCCAAGCCGGAGGTCTGCGCGAACCACGCCTCGTCGGCGGGCCCGTCCTGCAGGCCCTCGTTCATGGTGCCCACGACCCGGCTGATCTGGTTCTGCTCGAGGTCCAGGGCCCAGATCGTGTGGTTGCCGGCCATCGCCACGACGAACGCCGCGAGCTCCGCCGACCACGCGATGTCCCAGGGCGAGGACAGCCGGAGCCACGTCGGCGGGCCCTGGTAGCCGACGCCGGACCGGTCCGCGCCCGGGCCGAGCACGTCGGGCAGCACGTTCTCCGCGCCGCCCACCATGTACTGCTCGCCCGTGCCGGCGACGGTCGTGACCTCGCCCGTGTCGAGCCGGACCGCCCGGATGGCGTGGTTCACCGTGTCCGCGACCAGCACGTCCGCGTCGATCCGGCCGCGCAGCTCGTCGGGGACCAGGCACAGGCCGTTGGGCTCGCTGAAGCGCGCGTCGTCGGGGCCGCCGTCGACCAGGCCGCGCTCGCCGGAGCCGATGCGGCGGACG
>JAEYXO010000318.1 GCA_023431245.1 Pseudomonadota bacterium
GGCCCGTATCCGATTTCCGCCAGCACCTCGCGGGTATGCTGGCCTTTTGCCGGCGACGGCCGCTCCGCGGCAAAAAATCCGCCGTTGTAACGGATCGGCGCCCCCATGGCGCGCGTGATGTCCGGCAAACCGGTATCAAACAGCGGCAGGCAGGCCGCCAGCGCGGGATCCGCCAGCACGTCGGCCACGGTGTTGATCGGTCCGCACAGGATGTCGGCGGCCCGCAGCCGTTCCAGCCAGTATTCCGCGGGCTTCGATTTCAGCAGCGGCACGATGATGGCGTGCAGTGCAGGCCGGTGGGCGACACGGCCAGCATTGCTGCGGAACCGTTCATCCTGCCCGAGGTCATCCAGCCCGAGCGCCGCGCAGAACTTCTGCCAGTGCGAATCGCGCAGCACCGCGATGGTGATGAACCGGCCGCCGGCGACCTCGAAGGCGCCGGCCGGGGCGAGCAGGCTGTTCTGGTTGCCCTGGCGCGGCGGCAGCCGGCCCGAAGCCATGTATTCGGTGAATCCGCCGCACATCAGCGCAGCGGCCGCAGCCATCAGGCTGACATCGATGTGGGCGCCGCCCTGCCCGGTGAGGCGGCCGTAAAGCGCCAGCAGCACCGACTGCACCGCGGAATTCGCCGTCGTCATGTCGATCAGCGGAAAACCGACGCGCAGCGGCGCACCCTCCGGCTCGCCGACCACGCTCATCACCCCGCTGACCGCCTGCAGTATCGTGTCGCTGGCCGGCAATTGCGCGTAGGCGCCGTCCTGCCCGAAACCCGAGATCGTGCAATAGATGATGTCGGGCCTTAGCGCCCTGCAGCGTTCATAACCGAAACCCAGCTTCGCCATCACGCCGGCGCGGTAGTTCGAGATCACGACATCGGCTTTTGACACCAGGCGCTCGACGATGCCGCGGCCTTCGTCACCGTTGAGATCGATGCCGATGTCGCGCTTGTTGCGGTTGAGCGCGACAAACTGCGGATTGCCGTGGCGCCCCGGCTCGCCGCGCCCGGCGCTGCGCTGCCAGTCGCCTTCGCGGCGCTCGACCTTGACCACGTCCGCGCCCATGTCGCCCAGCAGCGTCGCGGCATAGGGGCCAGCGACGCCTTCGGTCATGTCGACCACCCGCACTTCAGAGAGTATTTTCCTGTTCATGCCGAAGAGACCATCACTTGCTGCCTGCCGTGACTGACCCGATTCCAGGCCCTGCAGGCACTGCAAGGCTTGCACGGATCGCAGAGGTTTAATTATCCTTTAATCAGGACGGTCCGGACCAGACCGGGTTCCTCGCTTCACCGGACACTGGTCATTCCTGAAACTTGCGTTCAGCCGGGAGCAGAAAATGCCCTCCAGTGAACAGCTGATGCAGATCATCAGGATTCAGTCCGAAATCGCCAAGCTCGGACTGGACCTCGGTGGCGTGATGCAGTACGTCGTCGAACAGACGCTTCCGCTCATTGAGGCGGACGGCGCGGCGATCGAACTCGCAGAAGACGGTGATATGGTCTATCGGGCGGCCTCGGGCATTGCCGGGGACCAGCTGGGACTGAGACTGAAAGTCGCCGGGAGCCTGTCCGGTCTGAGTGTCAGAACCGGCGAAACGCTGTCCTGCGCCGACTCCGAAACCGATGCCAGGGTTGATCGCCTGGCCTGCCGCAAAATTGGCCTGCGCTCGATGATCGTCATGCCGCTCAAATACCGGAACTCCACCGTCGGCGTCCTGAAAGCCATGTCGGCACAGCCCGCCAAGTTCACGGCCAGCGACATCACCCTGCTGGGCATGTTGCTGGAAGTTGTCGCAGCTGCCATGTATTTTTCGACCCAGTATGACAGTGACAGCCTGTTCATCAAGGCAACCCACGACGGGATGACCGGTCTGGCCAACCGCGCGCTGTTCATGGATCGCCTGAGAAACGCCGCCGCGCGCACCGGCCGGGAGCAGCGCCCCTGCGGCGTGTTGATGATCGACATGGACGGGCTGAAACAGATCAATGACGGTTATGGACACCGGACAGGGGATGCTGCCCTCATCGAGTTCGCGGACCGGCTGAAAAAGGCCACGCGGGACACGGATACCGTGGCGAGGCTCGGCGGAGACGAATTCGGCGTCATCCTGACCCCGCTTGAAACGGTGGACGGGATGGAAGTGGCGCTGCGGCGCATCGAGTCGCAGATCCATGCGCCCTTTGTTTTTGAAGGCCGGCAATATTCCCTAAAAGCCAGCATCGGTTCGGCCCTGATGCCGCAGGACGGCACGCAACCGGAAACGCTCCTGGAGTTGGCGGATCAGCGGATGTATGCCGCCAAGCGCTTGCGCAAAGCCGAAAAGAAGAAGGCCAACCGATGACGGTTGGCCTTCGGAATTGGTGGCCAGGGACGGAATTGAACCGCCGACACAAGGATTTTCAGTCCTCTGCTCTACCAACTGAGCTACCTGGCCGCTGACGTTTCTGCGATCGGTGCGCACCGGAGTTCCTGCTCCAGTGGCGGGCTTGAGCCCGCTTGATATCGCCTGCGGAAGAGGTTCCGCCCGCCGTTCCAGCCGGGCGAAAGGGCGCTATTTAAACCTCAAAAGCGTTTTGCGTCAAGGTAATAGCGCTTCAACCGCAGACCAGTTGCTGGGCGACACAGATGG
>JAEYXO010000042.1 GCA_023431245.1 Pseudomonadota bacterium
TCGATCATCGCCATGGACTGGGAGCGCATGATCCCCGGCCATCCCGGCGCGCCGAACGGCCGCCTCGGCACCAAGGACGACGCGCGCGCGCAGCTGCAGTTCCTGCGCGACGCCTCGGAGACGGTGAAGGCCGCCGCGCGCGAGGGCAAATGCTGGGAACCGGCGGAAAAGGAAGTCACGCTGCCGAAGTACGAATCCTGGCCTGGCTACAAGAACAACCTGCAGTTCGTGCTGCGTCGTTACTGCGGGCTGTGGGGACGCGGCACCTGATACACATCGCCACCATGAAAAAACCCGCCGCGGCGGGTTTTTTCATGCCCGCGCTCACTCCGGCCGGATGCCGCTGCCGCGGATCATCTCCTCGAAACGCAGGTATTCCTCCTGCATGTGGCGCATGAAGCCGTCGGGCGTGCTCTCCGGCGTCGACTCCGCGCCCTGGTGCAGGAAGCGCTTGCGCAGCGGCGCATGGCGCAGCGCAACGACGATGTCGCCATGCAGCTGTTCGACAACGCGCCGCGGCGTGCCGACCGGCGCGACGATGCCCGACCAGCTGTCGAACTGCGCGTCGGGCAGGCCGAGCTCGCGGATCGCCGGCACCTTGGGCAGCACGCCGCTGCGCTGCGGCGTCATCACCGCCAGCGGCCTCAGCCGGCCCTTCTGCACCGCGGGCAGCACGGTCGGCAGCGTCAGCACGGCATAGTGCACGCGGCCGAGGCCCATCTCGGCAAAGGTGTTGATCACGGCGCGGTACGGCACATGCACCGCGTCGATGCCCAGCGCCCGCGAAAACACCTCGCCGGCCAGATGCGAAGCGGAGCCGATGCCGAGCGAGGCGTAATTGAGATCACCGGGACTTGCGCGCGCATGCCGCACGAAATCCTGCGCCGTGCGCGCGTGCAGGTCCGGCGCCACGACCAGCACATTGGTGATCGAGGCGACATGCGCCACGCCGGTGACATCGGCCAGCGCGCGGTATGGCGGCGGCTCGCGCAGCAGCGCGGTGATCAGGCGGGTGACGCTGACCATGCCCAGCGTGTAGCCGTCGGCTTCCGCGCGGGACACCCGCGTGTTGCCGATCAGGCCGCCGGCGCCGGGCCGGGTGTCGATCATCACCCGCTGTTTGTACAGCGCCTCCAGCCGCTCGCCGACCGCACGCGCGAAAAAATCATCGGCCGAACCCGGAGAGTCGGCGACGATCAGGCGGATCGCGCGCTGCGGATAATCCGCGGGATCCGGTTGCGCGAGGGCGGCGCCGCAGGCGGCCGACAGCAGGCCAGCAAAGAACAACCGCAGCATCACCGCCCCCGCAAGCGCCGCCCGCCCTAGCCGCGCAGTTCCTTGTTGAAGAAGTCCAGCGTGCGCTGCCAGGACAGCTTTGCCGCCGCCTCGTCGTAGCGCGGCGTGGTGTCGTTGTGAAAGCCGTGCAGCGTGTTGGGATAGATGTGCGCGGTGTAACGCACCTTGTTCGCCTTCAGCGCCTCCTCGTAGGCCGGCCAGCCCTTGTTGACGCCTTCATCGTCACTGGCGAAATGGATCAGCAGCGGCGCCCTGATCTTCGGCACCTCCGAGGCCGGCACCTGGCGGCCGTAGTACGGCACCGCCGCGGCAAGATCCGGCATCCGCGTCGCCAGCAGGTTGCTGATATAGCCGCCGAAACAGAAACCGACGACACCGATCTTCCCCGCCTCCGGCCGCTGCTTCAGGAACTGCGCCGCCTGGTAGAGATCCTCCTCGCGCTTCTTCGGATCCTGGGCCGCGAACAACGCGCGGCCCTTGTCCTCGTCGCCGGGATAACCACCGACCGGGCTCAGCGCGTCCGGCCCGAAGGCGACAAAGTTCGCCGCCGCCAGACGCCGCACGACATCCTCGATGTAGGGATTGAGCCCGCGGTTCTCGTGGATCACCAGCACCGCCGGCAGCTTGCCCTTGAGGTTCGCCGGCGCGGCGTAATAACCGCGGATGCGGCCGTGGCCCTGCGGCGAATCGTATTCCAGGTACTGGGTGCGGATGCGAGGATCGTCCTTCGCCACCTGCTGCGCCCAGGCGAAGTTCGGTTTCAGGCTCTCCAGCATCGCCGTCGCGGTGAAGGCGCCCACCGCGTACTTGCCGGCGCGCTCGAGGAATTCGCGGCGGTCGATGCGCCCGTGCACATAACCGTCGAACAGCTTCATCACCTCCGGCGGAAAATCGCTCGCTTTCTTGCGCTCCATCGTCACGTCTCCCATGGAAAGTCGTTGGACTGCGGAATCGTCGACCCGGTTCAGGCCGGGCACCCGGCCCCGCAGAATACCAGCGCCCCCGCGTCCATACCATGACCCCGTGACGGCGCGGACACCGCGCTGACATACAATCGGCCGGAGGAGGAGAACATCATCATGGATCGCGCCATCTGGGCCATCTGGTACGACATCGCGCCCGCAAACAGGGACGCTTATCTGGACTGGTTTCACCGGGTCCACATCCCCGAAAAACTGTCACGCCCCGGTTACTGCTGGGCCGCGCATTACGCGCTGGGCCACGGTGGCCGCGGCACCGGCTACCTCGCGCTGTTCGGCGGTGAAACCACGCAAACCTTCCTCAACCCCAGTCCGGGACAGCTCGCAAAGAAACAGAGCGCCGAGACAAAACAGTTCATCGGCATGCGCGTGAATCCGGCGGCCGCGATCCTCGCCGAGGAAGCCCGCGTTGACGGCCCCGAAGCCGGCACACGCGATACGCGCGGCACGACGGCCGCCGTGATCCAGATCGGCCACTACAACGCGCCCTCACCGGCGGTCGAAGACGATCTCGGCGGCTGGTACGCCCAGGAGCGCTTTCCACTGCTGAAGACCCTGCCCGGCTGCGTCGGCGCGCGCAAGCTGCTCGCCACTGTCGGGATATATAAACACGCGATCCTCCACGAGTTCAGCTCGCTCGAAGAACGCGAACACCACTTCGGCCCGCATGAAGCCCAGCGCAATGATCCGCAGACCTGGATGGGCCGCGTCGTGCCGCAACTGCAGCACGCGCCCTACTCCCCCGCCATCGGCGTTCGCCTCTGCCCCGCCGTGTAAGTACTCACCCACTCACCACTCACCGCTTACCATTTACTATAAATATTTGATTATATTGATATTTTTACAACTCCATGGAATACACCACCCTCGGCCGCACTGGCCTCAAAGTCAGCGTTGCCGGCATCGGTTGCGGCGGCAGCAGCAAACTCGGACTCGCCGCAGGCCATGACGAAGCCCATGCCGCCGGCATCGTGCGCCGCGCGCTAGACCTCGGCGTCAATTTCATCGACACCGCCTCGTACTACGGCACCGAGGCCGCCGTCGGCGCGGCGATCCGCGGCCGCCCCCGCGATTCACTGGTGATTTCCACCAAGCACAAGGTTTCCTCGCGCGACGGCGCGATCATTCCCGTCGCCGACATCCTCGCCGGGCTCGACCGCTCGCTGCGCACGCTCGGCACCGATCATGTCGATGTCTTCTGCATGCACACCGTGCTGCCGCATGAATACGACCGCGTGATGGCCGAGATCGTCCCGCCGCTGCTGCGCGAAAAGGAAAAGGGCAAGTTCCGCTTCCTCGGCATCACCGAGTTCGCCGGCCGCGACCCGCGCCATGAATCGCTGGTCCGAGCACTCGGCGACGACTGCTGGGACGTCATGATGGTCGCCTTCCACATGCTCAACCAGAACGCACGGCGGCTGGTGTTCCCCGGCACGCGCGAACGCAACATCGGCACGCTGCTCATGTTCGCGGTGCGCGCGATTTTCAGCACGCCGGGCCGGCTGCGCCAGGACATCGCAACACTGGTCGCCGAAGGCCGCCTGCCGGCAGCGCTGGCGCAGAAGGACAACGCGCTGGATTTCCTGCTCGGCGAAGGCGGCGCGGAAAACATCATCGAAGCCGCCTACCGCTATGCCCGCCACGAACCCGGCGCCCACGTCGTGCTCTTCGGCACCGGCAACCCGGCCCACATCGAACCCAACATCCGCGCGATCCTCAAGCCGCCGCTGCGCGACACCGACCGCGCGACACTCGCCGAACTCTTCGGCGCGCTCGAAGGCGTGGGGCTCGACGAGGTCAATCCGCT
>JAEYXO010000046.1 GCA_023431245.1 Pseudomonadota bacterium
GCGGTGGCCGGGCGCAAGGACGAAGACAAGGTCTATTGCGCACTGCGTTCGCCCGACGACCTGCTGGTGATCGCGGCCGGCGGCCCGGCCGGCGGTTTTGCCGCGATCCTGCCGCCCTGGTACGGCAAGAAGTCGCTGGCGGTGACCATGCCGATTGATGCGTGACAGCACATCAGGAGACAACCATGACACTCAGAGTACTTGACCCCACCCAGTCCGCGCAGGGCGAAGCGCTGCGCCTGGCGCCGCCGCTGGCCTCCCTTGAAGGGGTCGTGGTCGGCATGATCGACAACGCCAAGATCGGCACGGAACGCCTGTTTGATTTCATCGAGGATATCCTGAAAAAGGAGCACCGCGTGCGCGAGTGCATCCGCCGGCGCAAGCCCGATGCCTCGCGCCCGGTGCCGGAGCCCATGCTGATGGAGCTGCGCGGCGCGGATGCCATCCTCGCCGCCACCGGCGACTGAGGCAGCTGCTCGTCGTGCAGTCTGCACGACGCCATCGAAGCCGAACGGCTCGGCATTCCCGCGGTTGCGATCATGACCGACCGCTTCGTTGCCACCGCGAAAGCCGTGGCCGGCGTCAACGGGCTGAAGGACTATCCCTTCGCGGTGATCGCCCATCCGATCGCCAACAACAACGACACGGTGCTGCGCGAGAAGGCGCGTATCGCGGTGGATGCGATCGTGCCGCTGCTGACCCGGCGCGGGGCCTGACGCCAGGTTGCCCGCCGCGTTCAGCGCATCGCCAGTCCGGTGGGATCGAAATAGGCGCTGGCCGTGGCGCGCGTGGCCTGCCAGGGCAGTTCCAGCGTTTCCCCGGTTTCCTCCCCCTCGACCAGGCGCACGACGCGCACCGTGCCGCTGATGCGGTCGCCGTCGACGGTACCGCTGAAACGGTGGCGCATCAGGCCCATGCCGTCGAGCGTCATGTCCAGCGCGAGGGAAATGTGGGTGCCCTGGAGTTCGGGGTTGCGGAAAATGCCGCGGCGGCCGCCGCTGCGCACTACGCCCTCGATGTGCTGGAAGTGCTGTTCGATCACGGCGGCGTAGCCGTGCTTGATGCCGCCCAGCGGCAGCGTCCAGTCCCAGTAGCCGCCGGCTTTCGCCGGAACCAGCCAGAGGTTGACCGGCAGCGGCGTTTCGTCGACCGCATCGGGCTTCCAGCTGCCGAGGTCCCAGATGTTGGTGACGACCCGGGTGCCGGGCCGTGCCTCGCGCAGGATCTTGGCGCGCAGCATGTACATCACCTCCGGCCACAGCCACATGAAAATCACGTTGGCCTTCGACAGGTCGGCATCGAATGCATTCTGGTGCAGAAACTGCACGCGTTCGGCGAGTCCCTGTTTCTGCGCTTCGGCGTTGGCTTCCTTGACCAGTTTGGGATCGAGGTCGACGCCCCAGCCGCGCACTCCCGGGTGCGCATTCAGCGCGGCGAAGACGATGCGGCCGTCACCGGAGCCGAGATCGACGACCTGGTCGCCGTCGCGCAGATCGGCCAGCTGCACCATCCGCGAGACGGCATCCGGGTTGCTGCCCGCGAAAATCGAAAACCGTTCCTGCGCCTGCGCCGCGCCTGCCGCCAGCGATGCGCACAGCACCGCAACCCGCCACCACCGCATGATGTTCATCTCCAGCCTTGAAGAAGCACCGGATTATCCGGGATTCGGCGCATAAAAAAAGGCGGACCGCAGTCCGCCCTGATTTCCCGTTGCGGGGGATCATTCGGCCTTGATGCCGGCCTCCTTGATCACCTTCGCGTACTTGGTTTTTTCGGACTTGATGAAGGCGGTGAATTCCTTCGGCGTGTTGCCGACCGGGATTGCGCCCTGCTTGGTGAGCGCGGCCTTCATGTCGGCCGAATGCGTGGCCTTGATCGTTTCGGCGGCCAGTTTGTCCAGCACCTTCGGTGGCAGGCCGGCAGGTGCGACCATGCCGTACCAGGCGGCCGATTCGTAACCCGGCACGCCCGATTCCGAAACCGTCGGCACTTCCGGCGCGACATCGAGGCGCTTGGCGGTGCTCACCGCGAGCGCGCGCACCTTGCCCGACTTCGCATGCGGCAGCACCGTCAGCGCGGTGGTCATGGTCATGTCGACATGGCCGGCGACGACATCGAGCAGGCCCTGGTTGCCGCCCTTGTACGGGATGTGGTTCATCTTGACCTTCGCCATGTAGGCCAGCAGCTCTGTGGCCAGGTGCTGCGAGGAGCCGATGCCGCCGGTGGCGTAGTTGACCGGCTTCGGGCCCTTGGCCAGCGCCACCAGTTCGCGGATGTTGGTGGCCTTCACCGAGGGATGCACGGCGATGATCTGCGGCAGGATCGCCGTCAGGCTCACCGCGGTGAAGGCCTTGTCGGCGTCGTAGGGCAGGTTTTTCTGCAGCAGCGGGTTAATCGCGTGGCCGATGGCGACAAACATCAGCGTGTGACCATCGGGATTGGATTTTGCGGTGAGATCGGCTGCAACCACGCCGTTGGCGCCGGGCCGGTTGTCGGCGACAACCTGCTGACCCCAGGCTTCGGTCAGCTTCTGTCCGATCATGCGCGCGAGGATGTCGGTGGAGCCGCCGGGTGTGAAGGGCACGATGATGCGGATCGGCTTGTCCGGGTAGGTGCTTGCGGCGTGTGCGGGCAGTGCAGCGGCGCGCGCGAGCAGCGCCGCGGCGGCGAGGGCGGTATTTTTCAAGGGCTTCCTCCTGGGGGTTTGTATTTGGCGTGTTCAGGCTGCGGCGATATGGCCCGAAGGCGTGCCGAGCACGGTGGTGCGTTCCATGTGGCGCAGCTGGGTCTCGTCGAAGTCGCCCAGCGCCTGGTGCAGCGTGCAGCGGTTGTCCCAGATCAGCAGGTCGTTCTCGCGCCAC
>JAEYXO010000059.1 GCA_023431245.1 Pseudomonadota bacterium
CATCGACGTCGCCTTCGGCGCGCCCTCCACCGCTTCGATGAGCGTCGCCGCCGACGGCGTGCCGGTGCGCATCGTGCTCGCCTCGCAGATTGCCGAAGCCCAGATCGTCGTGCCCGCCGGCTCGCCGATCAAGTCGGTCGCCGACATGAAGGGCAAGAAAATCGGCATGTCGCCGCCGGGCAGCGCCACCCACGCCATCGCGAGCTCGATCCTGCAGGGCGTCTACGGCCTGAAGGCCGGTGACTACAACGTCGTGCCCGGCAACGAAGGCCGCCTCGCCCAGTTCCTGCTGCAGAAGGAAGTCGACGCCGCGGTGATCCGCTCGGTGACCATCGCCCAGATGAGCGATGACGTGAAGCTGACCCATCTCGGCAGCATCGTCGATGACTGGAAGAAGCTGACCAAGGGCACGGCGGCGCCGATTCTCGCGGTGACCATCGTCCACAGCGACTATGTCGGCAAGAATCCCGAGGCCGTCGCCAAGTTCCTCGCGGCGATGCGCAAGGGCCTCGAGTTCGGCTCGAAGAACAAGGACCGCGTCGCCGAAATCCTGCAGAAGACCGCGAACATGAAGCCGGCCGATGCCAAGGCCTATGCCGCGCAATGGGACGGCGCCTACATGGCGAGTTTCGAGGCCGCCGACGTCGCCTCGCTGAAGCGCATGCAGGACATCGTCAAGGCCGCGGGCACCGCGAAAAAGGACCCGCCGGACAGCGCGTTCATGACCGAGCCCTTCCAGCGCTCGAAGCAGATCAAGTAAACGCATGGCCGCAAAAAAACTGCGCCTGCATATCGAGAACGCGCGCAAGAAAAACAGCATTTTCCACACGCTGCCCCTGCACTGGGAAGCCGCCTGCCGGCGCCACCGCGCGCTGGCCCGGAACATCGGCAAGGTCAGTTTCGGCTGGGATGGCGACATCCTCGAATCCGCGCTGGCCGATGCCGATCTCGTGATCGGCGTACCGGCGGACCGCGCGAACCTCCGCATCCGCGCCCCGCGCCTGAAATGGGTCCACTCGACCTCGGCCGGCGTCGACGGCGTGCTGCCGCTCGACTGGCTGCCGCGGGGCACCGTGTTCACCAACAACAGCGGCGCCCACGGACACAAGGCCGAGCAGTACATGACCATGGCCTACCACCTGCTCAACTCGCGGATGGCGGCGATCACGGCCAATCAGCAGGCGCGTCGCTGGGAGGCCCTGTTCTCGCCCAGCATCACCGGCAAGACGGCAGTGGTCGTCGGCCTCGGCGACCTCGGCGAAGCGGCGGCCCGCGCGGCGAAGAAGGTCGGCCTCAAGGTCATCGGCGTGCGCCGCAGCGCGCAGAAAAACCGCCATGCCGACCGCGTCGTGACCTACCGACAGCTCGACAAGGTTCTGCCGCAGGCCGATTTCCTGGTGCTCGCGGTGCCGCTTACCGCGGAAACCCGCGGCCTGCTCAATGCCGCCCGCATGGACCTGCTGAAACCCTCGGCCGGCGTCGTCAACATCGCACGCGGCCCGGTGATCGACCAGGCCGCGCTGGAAAAGCGCCTGCGCAGCGGCCGCCTCGCCGGCGCGGTGCTCGATGTCGTCGAGCCTGAGCCCCTGCCTGCCGATGCCACGCTGTGGACCGCGCCGAACCTCATCATCACGCCGCATGTGTCCTGCGACGACGGCGAGCATTACATCGACATCTCGCTCGACCTCTGGTTCGAGAACCTCGCGCTGTTCCTCGCCGGCAAAAAACTGAAGCGGCGCATCGACCCGAAGCTGGGCTACTGATGCCCGGAAACGCGATTCCCGCCGCACAGCCGCCCTCGCCGGGCCGGCTCAACATCGACCACATCGCCCACTTCGTGCCGCATATCGACGCGGCCAGCGCAGCGCTGGAACAGGCCGGATTCACGCTGACGCCGTTTTCCGCGCAGTCGCACCGGCTCGAGGCCGGCGGTCCGCTGGTGCCGGCTGGCGCCGGCAACCGCTGCGTGATGCTGCGCGAGGGTTATCTCGAATTCCTGACCCCGACCGGCGACACGCCGATCGCGCAGCAGCTGCGCACGGCGATCCAGCGCTACACCGGCGTGCACCTGATCGCCTTCGGCAGCAGCGATGCCGGCGCCGACCATGCGCGGCTCGACAAAAACGGCTTCGCGCCGCTGCCGGCGGTCGCGCTGCAGCGTGAAATCGGCACCATCGACGGCAGCGGCACCGCGCGGTTCACCGTGGTGCGGGTGCCGCCGGGCACGATGGCCGAGGGCCGCATCCAGTACTGCCAGCAGCACACGCCGGAGCTGCTGTGGCAGCCGCGCTGGACCACGCATGCCAACCATGCGCACGGGCTCGCCGCGGTGATCGTCTGCGTCGACAATCCCCAGGAAGCCGCACAGCGTTATGCACGCTACACCGGCCTGCTGGCACAGCTCAGCGGATCGCAGTGGCGCATCGACACCCAGCGCGGCGCGCTGCTGTTCGTCACGCCCGGGGCACTGCAGCGCCGGCTGGGCCTGGCGGCACCCTCGCTGCCCTGGATCGCGGGTTACGTACTGACCAGCGATGATCCCGCGGCCACCCGCGGCCACCTCGAGCAGGCCCGATGCGCGATCCGGCAGATGGAGGAGCAGCGCCTGCTGCTGGAATGGCCCGGCACCCTCGGCGGCTTCGTGCTGTTCCAGGCCCAGGGCGCGGCCTTGCCCTCTTTTGACTGAACCCACACAGAAAAACACGACATGACATTCACGGAAACCTACGACGTCGTCGTTGCCGGCTTCGGCCACGGCGGCGGCATTGCAGCCCTCAACGCAGCACAGGCCGGCGCCAAAACCCTGCTGATCGAAAAATCCACGGTTCCGGGCGGCCTGTCGATCTGCTCCTACGGCGCGGTACGCAGCGCCCATGACCCCGAACAGGCCTTCGCCTACCTGAAAGCCACCAATGGCGGCCGCACGCCGGATGACGTGATCCGCGTGCTGGCCGAAGGCATGTGCGGGCTCGAAGCCTATGTGCGAGAACTCGCGCAGATCTGCG
>JAEYXO010000156.1 GCA_023431245.1 Pseudomonadota bacterium
GGTCGTTGGTGAATTCGACGGTGATCTGGCTGACCTCCTCCCGGCTCACCGACTTCATCGTCTTCACGCCCTCGATGCCGGAAATGCTGTCCTCCAGCGGCTGCGTGACCTGCGACTCGATGACCTGGGGGCTGGCGCCGGTGTAGATCGTGCGCACCGAAACCACCGGGGAATCGATCTTCGGATATTCACGCACCGTCAGCCGGTCGAAGGAAATGATGCCGATCAGCATGATCAGCAGGCTCATCACCGTGGCCAGCACGGGGCGCCGGACGGACAGTTCCGGGAGAACCATCGTTATTGCGCCGGCTGCGGCTTGGGTTTGGGTAGGCTTACCGCGGCACCGTCCTGCAGCCGGAGCTGCCCGTCGGCGACGATGGCCTGCCCGTCCTCGAGTCCGCTGGTGACTTCAACCTCGCCGGGCCGGCGCAGGCCGGTTTCGACCCTGGTCAGCACCGCCTTGCCTTCGACCACGCGGAACACGAAACGGCCGTCACCCCGCGGCACGATCGCCTGCTCCGGCACCACCAGCGCGTTTTCGCGCTGCGCGAGCACCAGACTGACGCGGGCAAACATGCCCGGCTTCAGGCGCACGCCGGGATTGGGCAGGCGCGCGCGCAGCAGCACGGTGCGCGTGGCTTCGTCGACCGAGGGTTCAATCGCGTAAATCGTGCCGCTGAAGTTTTCGCCGGCATAGGCGTCCACCGTGACCGTCAGCGACTGCCCGCTGCGGATCTGGCGCAGATAGGCTTCCGGCACCCGGAAATCGAGCTTCAGCGTGCCTATGCCTTCCAGCCGCGCGATGTCCTGCCCCGCCTTCGCATAGGCGCCGGGGCTGACCTGGCGCAGGCCGGTGACGCCTTCGAAGGGCGCGCGGATCACGGTTTTCGCCAGGCGCGCGCGGACTTCGGCCTCGCGCGCATTGGTCTGGTTGAGGTTTTCGCGCGCCTCGTCCAGCGCCTGCGCGCTGATGAATTTTTTCGCGAACAGTTCCTCGGAACGCTTCAGCCGGCTGCGGTTGAGGTTGGCTGCCGCGATCGCGGAGGTCAGCTGGGCTTCAACCTCGGCCGCGTCCAGCGACACCAGCTTGTCGCCCTTGCGCACCAGCTGCCCCTCCTGGAAATGGATCGCCTCGATGCGGCCGTCGATCTCCGGGCGGATCATCACCGACTCGTTGGCGAGCAGCGTGCCCACCGCGGTGACGGCATCGGTCAGGGTTTCACGGCGCACCGTGGCGACCTTGACCGGCAGCGCGCGGGCCGCAGCCGGGGCCGCGGCAGGTTTTGCGGCGGGCGCCGGCCGGGGTTGTGAGTAATGGCGCCACAGAAGGCCTGCGCCAAGCAGCAGTGCGACGGCTGCCGCAAGATAGACAATGCGTTTCATGGAGGCCTGGAAACCGGGATGACTCGCTGTCGGACAACAGCGCGAAGCGGAAGTTTAACGCGTCAGTGCAGGCCTTGTCAGGAAGGTTATCCCGCAGCAGTGCCGGCGCCACATCGTGGCGCGCGCCCGGACGGACAGCGGCTCAGCCCGGCAGGTGCTCCGCAATCCAGTCGGCGACGAAATCCACGCCGACCTGGCGGTTGTCGACATGCGCGTGTTCGGCGCCGCCATCTTCGGCAGTGAACACGCGCAGGGTCTTTTTCGCGGAACCGAGCGCATCGTAGAGCTTCTGCGCGTTTTCCGCCGGCACCACGCGGTCATTGGCACCGTGCGTCACCAGGAAGGGCATCGTGATCTGGTGGGCGACATCCTTCAGCGTGAAGCGTTTCGCGATCTCGATGCTGCTGTCGGTGTCCGGCGCGCCGACGATCCACTGGAACTGGAAATTCGACTGCGCGACCTTGGTGCCCTCGGCCTGCGCCTTTTCCTTGATTTTCTGCTGCCAGCCGGCGAGGTCCCAGTGCAGCGCGGTCATCGCCACACCGGCGGCATAACGCTTCTCGAAGGCGGCGATGCGCGCCGAGTAATAACCGCCGAAACTGTAGCCCATGATGACCACCCGCGCCGGATCGACGTCGGCGCGCTGCGCGACATAATCGTAGGCTGCCCTGCCCGGCACCTCGTAATCGAAACGGCTGTGGATGCCGCGGAAGCGCAGCGTCTCGCCCTGCCCCGGCCCGTCGATCGCCAGCGTGTGCATGCCGCGCTTCGCGAACTCGAGCCCGGCGAAGATCACGCTCATTTCCTTGCAGTTGTCCATGCCGTTGAAAATCACCACGGTCGGCGCGCGCAGCGTGACCCCCGGCGCCTTCATGAACAAAGCGGGCAGCGTCCTGCCCTCGTACGGCACCTCGACGAATTCGATTTCCGGATGGCGCCGCGTCAGACCCTCGCGGTAGCAGCGGTAGGCCTTGCGCCCGACCGCAGCCTTGGCCTCGCCCGGCGGAATGAAACGCTCGCCGGTGTAGTAATAGTTGCCGGCGCGCAGGTAATAGTTGCCCGCCGTGCGCTCATGGCCTTTCGCGGCCGCGGCATCGGCGGTTTTCTCGAGTTGCGCCGCCAGCGCGCACCATTCCTGCTGCCAGGCCCCGGGTTCGCCCTGGCGGTCCTTCAGCCGCAAGGCGATGCGGTCGATCTCGTCCATCGCCACCACACCATAGGGCGCCATGCCCTTGCAGGCGAGCGCGGCGTTGGACCACAGGAAATTGCCCGGGAAATGATCGATCCAGAAACCGCGCGTGCTCATGACCGCTCCTCCTGTCCGGCAGCCCGCCGGCGGGATTTAAGTAAGTATTTGATTTTATTGATATTTACTGCTGCTGCGCCTGCTGTGCAGCGATGTCGCGGCGCACCTGATCCATGTCCAGCGCCTTCGCCTGCGTCAGCACGCTCTCCAGCCCAGAGGCCGGCAGCGCGCCGGCCTGCATGAAGACGATGATCTCCTCGCGGAACAGCATGATGGTCGGAATCGAGCGGATGCCGAAATGACCGGCGAGCGCCTGCTCGTCATCGGAGTTGATCTTCGCGAACACCACGTCCGGGTGTTTTTCCGCGGCGGCCTCGAACACCGGCGCGAAGCTTTTGCAGGGGCCGCACCACGGTGCCCAGAAATCAACGATCACCATCTTGTTGCCGGTGATCGTGCTCTCGAAATTCTGCTGCGTCAGTTCCACAACGGCCATCATCGCGCTCCACGTCAGGGTTGAAGCGTGATGATGGCATAAAAACCGCCGCCGCCTCAGGCGCCGCCGCTGACGCTTTCGGCGCTCTGCTGCAGCAGGCTCAGCAGCGCGGCGGCCTTGTCGAAGGTTTCCTGGTACTCGGCCTCGCGCTGCGAGTCGGCGACGATGCCGCCGCCGGCCCACAGCCGCACCGTGCCGTGGGAATGCACCAGCGTGCGAATCGCGATATTGGTATCCATGCCGCCGTCGTGGCCGATGTAGCCGATGGCGCCGCAATAGACGCCGCGGCGGTGCGGCTCCAGTTCCTCGATGATCTGCATCGCGCGCAGCTTGGGCGCACCGGTGATCGAGCCGCCGGGGAAGGCGCCGCGCAGCAGGTCGATCGCATCGCGGCCCGGTTTCAGCGTCCCGGTCACCGTGCTGACCAGGTGATGCACGGTGGCGAAGCTTTCGACATCGAACAGCTTCGGCACCTTCACCGATCCGGTGGCGCAGTTCTTCGACAGGTCGTTGCGCAGCAGGTCGACGATCATCAGGTTCTCGGCGCGATCCTTCTCGCTGGCGACCAGTTCGGCGATGCGTTCGGCGTCGAGCCGCGCATGGCCGGCGCGCGGACGCGTGCCCTTGATCGGCTTGGTCTCCACTGCGCCGTCGCGCACGCGCAGGAAACGCTCCGGCGAGGCCGACAGTATCTGCGCATAGGGCGTGCTGAAATAGGCCGAGTACGGCGCCGGGTTGATCAGCCGCAGCCGCTGGTAGGCAAGCCAGGGGTCGCCGCTGGCCTGGGCGATGAAACGCTGGGCGAGGTTGACCTGGTAGCAGTCGCCGGCGCGGATGTAGCCGAGCACGCGGTCGAAGGCATGGCCGTAGCCGAGCGGCGTGAAGTTCGAAGTCACCGGCGAGGTCACACGGAACGGTGTGCGCTGCCGTTCGACAGGCGGCGCGCTGAACAACCGCAGCAGCGCATCCCATTTGCGGTCGGTGTCCGGGTCGCGCCCCTGCCCGGCAAGCCAGGCGCGGCGCTCGGAGTGATCGACCACCACCGCCCAGTCGTAGATACCGACCGCCATGTCGGGAATGCGCTCGCTCGCCCGCGCGCGCTGCGGCAGCCGCTCGATGCGCCGCGCGAGGTCGTAGCCGAAATAACCGATGGCGCCGCCGGCAAAGGGCAGGTCGCCGGCCGAGCCCGGCTCGAAACCGAGGCGCCCGCGCAGCAGTTCGAAGGGATCGGCGCGCGACAGCTCGCTGGCCTCGGCATGGACCTCGGTCAGCGCGCCGCGGGTCACCAGCCGCGCGCAGGGATCGGCAGCGATGATGTCGTAACGCGCCTGTCCGGGATGGTGCAGGCCACTGTCGAGGAAAACCGCCCACGGCCGGTCCGCGACCGCCTCGAACAGCTGGGCACTGTCCTCGCGGTACGGCAGTTCGCTGAGCAGCGGGATCGTCATGCCGCCATTGTAGCGAAACCGCCCCGGCCGTCATGCGCGCGCAACATTCGCGCGTTAGCCTCCATGCCGTGAATCCGCAGCAAAAACCGCAGCGTGTGCGCACGCTGTTCCTGTCCGACATCCACCTCGGCACCCGCGCCTGCCAGGCCGAACAGCTGCTTGCCTTCCTCAAGCTGTACGAATGCGAACACCTGTTCCTGGTCGGCGACATCATCGACTTCTGGGCCATGAACCGTTCGGTGCACTGGCCGGCCACGCACAACACCGTGGTGCAGAAAATCCTGAAAATGGCGCGCCACCACACGAAGGTCTGCCTGATTCCGGGCAACCACGACGAGCTGCTGCGCGAGCACACCGGCTCCAATTTCGGCGACGTGCACCTGCTGCGCGAACATGTCCATGTCGCCGCCGACGGCAGGAAATATCTGGTGCTGCACGGCGACGAATACGACCAGGTCACGCGGCTGCACCGCTGGATCTCGGTGCTGGGCGACATGTCCTACACCGTGCTGATCCACATCAACCGGCTGCTGTCCTGGCTGAGGCGCAAGCTCGGCGTCAGCGGCCACTGGTCGCTGACGGACTACGCCAAGCGCAACGTGCTACGGGCGGTCAGCTTCATCAGCGATTTCGAAAGCGCGGTGGCGCACACCGCCGCGCAGCGCGGGCTCGACGGCGTGATCTGCGGCCACATCCACACGCCCGTGCTGCGCAAGATCGGCGA
>JAEYXO010000162.1 GCA_023431245.1 Pseudomonadota bacterium
GCGATCTTCGCGCGCAGTGCGCCGGCAAAATCGCGCGGCGGTGCGGCGGCCCTCGCTGCGGACATCACCTCTGCCAGCGGCAGGCGCGACTGCGCAGCCGCGATTTCCTGCGCCTTGACCGCGAGAATGCGCTGCAGGATGTCAGCCATGGCTTTGCGTGAAGCCGACGAACTGGTCCAGTTTTTTGCGGGCGGCACCGCTTGCGATGACGGCCAGCGCCTGCTGCACGCCCTCGACCAGAGTCGGCGCCTTGCCGGCGATATAGATGCTGGCGCCGGCATTGAGCGCAACGATGTCGCGCGCAGCTCCGGGCTCGTTCTCCAGCGCGCCGAGCAACATGTCGCGCGACTGCTCGACGCCGTCAACGCGGATGCCGTTGTTGCCGTGCGCCTTCAGCCCGACATCGGCCGGAGCGATCATGTATTCACGGACCTGTCCGTCCTTCAGCTCGCCGACCGCGGTCGGGCCGCTGATCGACAATTCGTCGAGCCCCTCGAGTCCGTGCACGATCATCACCCGGCGGCTGCCGAGGCGCTGCAGCACGCGCGCCTGGATGCCGACGAGGTCGGGGTGGAACACGCCCATCACCTGCTGCTTCGCGCCCGCCGGGTTGGTCAGCGGGCCGAGAATGTTGAAAATGGTCTTCACGCCGAGTTCGCGGCGAACGGGAGCGGCGTGCTTCATCGCGCTGTGGTGGTTGGGCGCGAACATGAAGCCGATGCCGGTCTCGGCGATGCTTTGCGCCACCGCCTCCGGTTTCAGGTTGATGTTCACGCCGAGGAGCTCCAGCACGTCGGCGCTGCCCGACTTGCTGGATACCGAACGCCCGCCATGCTTCGCGATTTTTGCGCCGGCGGCGGCGGCCACGAACATCGCCGCGGTGGACACATTGAAGGTGTGGGCGGAATCGCCGCCGGTGCCGCAGGTGTCGATCAGCTCCGGCGCATCCGGCACCGGCACCATGGTCGCGAACTCGCGCATCACGGTGGCGGCAGCCGCGATCTCCCCGATGGTTTCCTTCTTCACGCGCAAGCCGGCAATGATCGCGGCGATCAGCACCGGCGACACTTCGCCGCTCATGATCTGCCGCATCAGCGACAGCATCTCGTCATGGAATATTTCGCGATGCTCGATGACGCGCGTCAACGCCTCCTGCGGTTTCATCAGCGTTTCTCCTCGAGGAAATTTTTCAGCATCCGGTGGCCATGCTCGGTCAGTATCGACTCCGGATGGAACTGCACGCCCTCCACCGCCAGCGTCCTGTGGCGCACGCCCATGATCTCGCCGTCGTCCGTCCAGGCGGTGATTTCAAGGCAATCCGGAACCGTCTCACGCTCGATGACCAGCGAGTGGTAACGCGTGGCCGAAAAATCCTGCGGCAGCCCGCGAAATACACCCTTGTCGAGATGCCGGATGGGCGAGGTCTTGCCATGCATCAGCTGTTTTGCATGGACAATTTTTCCGCCGAAGGCCTGGCCGATGCTCTGGTGGCCAAGGCAGACGCCGAGAATCGGTATTTTCCCGGCAAACGCCCTGATCGCCGGGACCGAAACCCCCGCCTCGTTGGGCGTGCACGGTCCGGGTGACACGACGATGCGGGCCGGTTTCAGGCGCGTGATTTCGTCGAGCGTGATCTCGTCGTTGCGGTGCACGGCAACCTCTTCGCCCAGTTCGCCGAAATACTGCACCAGGTTGTAGGTGAAGGAGTCGTAGTTATCGATCATCAGCAGCATGGCGATGCCCTCAGTCGAGGCGCGTGTCGAGGCCGGCTTCGGCGATCTCGGCCGCGCGCAGCAGGGCCCGCGCCTTGTTCTGCGTTTCCTGCCATTCGGCCTCGGGTTCCGAATCCGCGACCACCCCGCCACCGGCCTGCACATGAAGCCGGCCGTCCTTGATCACCGCGGTGCGCAGCGCGATCGCGACATCCATGTTGCCGTGAAAACCGAGGTAACCGACTGCGCCGGCATAGATGCTGCGTTTGACCGGCTCGAGTTCATCGATGATCTCCATCGCGCGGACCTTGGGCGCGCCGGACACGGTGCCTGCCGGAAAAGTCGCCCGCAGCACGTCGATCGCCCCCAGTCCCGGCTTCAGCTTCGCCTCGACGCTGGACACGATGTGCATCACGTGGGAATAACGCTCGATCACCATCTGCTCGGTGACCCTGACGCTGCCGGTCTGCGCGACGCGCCCGGCATCGTTGCGCCCGAGGTCGACCAGCATGATGTGTTCGGCGCGTTCCTTCGCATCGGCCAGCAGCTCGGCGGCCAGCGCCGCGTCCTCTTCCGGAGTCGCGCCGCGGCGGCGCGTGCCGGCGATCGGCCTGACGGTGACCACGTCACCCTCGAGCCGGGCAAGGATTTCGGGCGAAGCACCGACCACATGGAAATCGCCGAAATTGAAATTGAACATGTACGGCGAGGGATTCAGCGCCCGCAGCGCGCGGTACAGCGACAGCGGCGATGCGTGGAAGGGCTTGCTCATCCGCTGCGAAGGCACCACCTGCATGATATCGCCCTCGAAGATGTATTCCTTGGCCCGCTCCACCGCCTTGTGGTACGCCGCCTGGCCGAAACCGGACACGGCCGGCTCCGAACGGACAGGCGCGCTTTCCGGCAACGTCACCGGTGCACGAAGCTTCGCCAGCAGTTCGGCAAGGCGCTTGCGCGCGGCCGCCCAGGCGCCCGGCTTGCCGGGCTCGGCATACACCACCAGCGAGAGTTTCCCGGACAGGTTGTCGACAATCGCGATTTCCTCGGACACCAGCAGCAGGATGTCCGGGGTGCCCAGCTCATCGCGCTTGTCGCTGCGCGCCAGCCTTTTTTCGATGTAGCGGACGGTGTCGTAACCGAAGTAGCCCACCAGCCCGCCGCAGAACCGCGGCAAGCGTGGATCGGTGGCCACCTTGAAACGCCGCAGGTATTGCTCGACAAACGCCAGCGGGTCGGCGGCTTCCTCACGCAGCGTTTCGCGACCGTCGCGGATCTCGGTACAACTATGGTCGCGCACCTCGATACGGGTGCCGGCAGCCAGTCCGATGAAGGAATAACGCCCGAAACGTTCGCCGCCAACCACCGATTCCAGCAGATAGCTGTACGGCTGGTTGGCGAGCTTCAGGTAGATCGACAGCGGCGTGTCGAGGTCGGCAAAGGTTTCGAGCACCACCGGCACGCGGTTGTAACCCGCGGCGGCGAGTCGATTGAATTCCGATTCAGTCATGTCTTGCTCCACAAAAAACGGCACAGGTACGAAACGAGGCAACAGCCCGGCAGGCGATCAGCAACGCCAATCGCGACGCCAGCGGCGGCCATGGACAGCCGTTTCGGATCTTGTGGAGATGGACACGATTAATCTTTTCTAATCAAAGGGATACAGTCAACTAGCGAGCCTACTATAGCATCAACATCAAGGCTCTGCACAGGCTGCCCTTCGTTGTAGCCATAAGGCACGCAGAACACCGGGCATCCCGCCGCGCGTGCCGCCAGTGCGTCGTTCCCGGAATCGCCGATCATCAGCATCCGCTCCGGCGGCAGGCCGAACTGTGCGCAGGCATGCAGCAGCTGCATCGGATCCGGTTTTTTGCGCGGCAGCGTGTCACCGGAGATGATCTGCGCAAAAAAGTGCGCCAGGTCCGTCCGTTTCAGCAGCGGTTCGGTAAACGCGCCGGACTTGTTGGTCACGCAGGCCAGCTGAAACCCGCCGGCGCGAAACTGTTCCAGCCCTTCGCGCACACCGGGATAAATCGTCGCGTGCCGGCCGTTGACCTCGGCATAAAAACGCTCGAATACCGGCAGCGCGGCCGCCACGGCCGGCGCATCGGTGTGTCCGTTGATGTCGCGGGCCAGCGCGCGCTCGACCAGCCGCGGAATGCCCTTGCCGACGAAGGTGCGCACCACCTCCAGCGGCAGCGGCGCATGCCCCAGATGCTCAAGCATCAGGTTGGTCGCGGCCGCGAGGTCACGGATGGTGTCGAGCAGCGTGCCGTCGAGATCGATCATTACGGCACGCACGGGAATCGGGAATGTTTTTTTCATGACTGGGCTGAAGTGGAAAAACAGCGGCGCGGAAGCGCCGGAAAATCAGGATCCGGCAAGCGCCCTGCGCATCTCCGCAATGACGGCCTTGTAATCCTTCTGCCCGAAGATCGCCGAACCGGCAACGAAGGTGTCGGCTCCCGCTTTCGCGATCTCAGCGATGTTGCCGGCCTTGACCCCGCCATCCACCTCCAGCCAGATGTCGCGCCCGCTCGCATCGATACGCTTGCGCACCGCAGCCAGCTTCTGCAGCGCCGAAGGAATGAAGGCCTGCCCGCCGAAGCCGGGATTCACCGACATGATCAGCACCAGATCGAGCTTGTCGAGAACATGGTCGAGGTAATGCAGCGGCGTGGCCGGGTTGAACACCAGTCCGGCCTTGCAGCCCTGCTCCCTGATCAGGCCGATCGTGCGGTCGATGTGCTCGGAAGCCTCGGGATGGAAGGAAATGATGTTGGCGCCGGCCTTGGCGAAATCCGGCACGATGCGGTCCACCGGCTTGACCATCAGGTGCACGTCGATGGGCACCTGGACCAGCGGCCGTATCGCTTCGCAGACCAGCGGCCCGATCGTCAGGTTGGGCACATAGTGGTTGTCCATGACGTCGAAATGGATCAGGTCGGCGCCGGCGGCAACCACCGACTGCACCTCCTCGCCGAGGCGGGCGAAGTCCGCGGACAGGATGCTGGGCGCGATGCGGAAAGTCATGGTTGAGTCCGGAAAAGGGGCTGGCCGATTTTACCCGTTCCGGCCGGCACGGACATGCGGAACTTCCTCAGCCGTGCCGCGGATGCGAGAATAGGCGCATGCCGGAAAACAAATACCACATCACCGTGATGCCGCGGGCGACCTACATCCCGGAACAGTCGGATGCCGCGGCCGGGCGCTACGCCTTCGCCTACACCATCACCATCACCAACACGGGTGCAGTGCCCGCGCAGCTGCTCAGCCGGCACTGGATCATCACCGACGCCAACAACCTGGTGCAGGAAGTCCGGGGCGAAGGCGTGGTCGGCGCGCAGCCGAAGCTGAAACCGGGCGAGAGTTTCGAATATTCCAGCGGCTCGCTGCTCGCAACGCCGGTCGGCACCATGCGCGGCAGCTACCAGATGCTCGCCGAGGACGGCGAGCGCTTCGACGCGGCAATCCCCGAATTCACGCTGTCGGTGCCGCGGGTGCTGCATTAAACAGCTCCGGCATCCGCAGGCATGAGCCTACGCGCCAGCTACACGCTGATTGCACCCCTGTATGACTGGCTGGTCGGCCCGGTGCTGGGGACGGCACGCAGGCGCAGCCTGGCCCGTCTGCCCGGCGAGGGCAGCGCGCATATCCTGATCAACGGCGCAGGCACCGGCCTCGACCTGCCGTTATTGCCGGCCATTCACCGTTACACCGCACTCGACCTGACGCGCGCGATGCTGCGCAAGGGACTGCCGCGCAGTGGCACCCTCGACATCCGCTGGGTCCAGGGCGACAGCCAGCGCCTGCCATTTGCCGACGGCGCTTTCGATCATGTGCTGCTGCACCTGATCCTCGCCATCGTGCCCGACACCCGCGCGGCGCTGGCGGAGGCCGCGCGCGTGGTCCGCACGGGAGGCCGGCTGTTCGTGCTCGACAAATTCCTGCGACCGGGGGAAACCGCATGGCTGCGGCGGCTGCTCAGTCCGCTGGCACGGCGCATTGCGACCCGCACCGACGTGGTGTTCGAGGATGCGCTCGCCGGTGTAAGACAGCTGCGCGTGATCAGTGACGAACCGGCGCTGGCGGGAGGGTGGTTCCGGATGATCACCCTGGAAAAAACCGGCGCTCAGGATTTTCCGGATTCGTCCGGGTCGTCATCATCGCGGCGCGGCCAAGTCAGCCAGACGATGCCGCCCAGCAACGCGACCGCGACCGCGGCCTCGATCAAATACCACATCAATCCGGTCATGACTCAGGCCTTCCAAGTGTCCGATGCATTGTTTCGACTTTAACA
>JAEYXO010000102.1 GCA_023431245.1 Pseudomonadota bacterium
CGCCGCTGCCTCCCCTGACCAAGCCGCGGGTCAGCCGGCAGTTGCGCCACTTCCCGATCACGCCGGAAGTCGGCATCCAGACCGATGAACGCGGAAACTACCGCTTGCTCTCGATCGTTGCAGGCGATCGCCCGGGGCTGCTGTCCCGCATTTCCCGCACGCTGACCGCGTTCGACATCAACCTGCACTCCGCAAAAATCAACACCCTGGGCGCACGCGCGGAGGACACGTTTGTCGTCAGCGGTGCGGCGCTGAACAACCCGAAAACCGCGGTGCGTTTCGAAGGCGAGCTGCTGGAACAGCTGCGCATCCGTTAACTCTTGGCAATCAGCCGTCTTCCGGGGGGCGATCCGGAAACAGCACTTCCGTAAAGCCGAAATTGCGCAAGTCACGGACACGCATCGGATAGAGCACGCCATCAAGATGGTCGCATTCATGCTGCACCACGCGCGCATGGAAACCATGCACGGTGCGCTCAAAAAATGCACCCTGCGCGTCGAAGCCGGAGTAATGCAGGCGCAGGCGGCGAGGCACCAGTCCGCGCATGCCTGGCACCGACAGGCAGCCCTCCCAGCCCTCTTCCAGTTCGTCACCAAGCAGCGTGATCTGCGGATTGATCAGCACGGTCTGCGGCACCGGCTCCGCATCCGGATACCGCGGATTCGCGGCGATGCCGAAAATCACCACGCGCAGGCCCACACCGATCTGCGGTGCCGCAAGCCCCGCGCCGTCCAGCGCGCGCATGGTGTCTTCCATGTCGGTTATCAGCGCCAGCAGCTCCGGCGTTCCGAAACGCTCCACAGGGCGCGCGATTTCGAGCAGGCGCGGATCCCCCATGCGCAGCACCTCCCTAACCGCCATGGCCGCCTGCAACTCCCGCCAGTATGATCGCCACCCGCTTCATCGCCGCGTCTGAAACCGCCCTGATGTCTTCAAGGGAGATGCCCTCGCGGTTCCCGCCGATGCCGGCCGCGGCATTGACCACCACCGCCATCATTGCGTAGCAAAGCCCGAGTTCACGGGCCAGCACCGCTTCCGGCATGCCGGTCATGCCCACAATATCCGCACCGTCGCGCGCCATGCGGCGGATCTCGGCGGCCGTTTCCAGGCGCGGGCCCTGTGTTGCCCCGTAAACGCCGCCATCGCGCAGGCGCTCGCCTGCATCGGCGCCCGCCCTCAGCAGCCTGCTGCGCATCGTCTCGCAAAACGGCTGCGTGAAGTCGACATGGTCCAGTGGCTGCTCCACACCGTCGAAAAAGGTCGAAACGCGGCCATGGGTGTAATCGATGATCTGGTCCGGCACAACGAGCGAACCGGGCTCCAGGTTCCCCAGAAAGCCGCCGACGGTTGCGACAGCGACAACCTCGCGCACACCGCAATCATGCAAGGCACGGATGTTGGCGCGGTAGTTGATCCTGTGCGGTGCAATGACATGTCCGTCGCCATGCCGTGCAAGAAAAACCACTTCCCTGCCATGCAGCCTGCCAAAAGTCAGTGCCGCCGAAGGTTCACCGTAGGGCGTGGACAGGACTTCGCGGCGCACATCTTCGAGTTCCGCCATCCGGTTCAGTCCGCTGCCGCCGATGATGCCAAGAAGGGGCATGGCTGCTCAGCCCTCGCGCAGGGCGTAAACGGCGGGAAGGTTGCGCCATTCGCCGCGCACATCCATGCCAAAACCGAAGACATACCGGTCGGGAACGGTTACACCGACAAAATCCGCGGCAACCGGCCTGGCACGGGCCAGCCGCTTGTCGGCAAACACGGCGGTCAGCACTTCATCCGCACCGGCTGCCAGCAGCCTCTCGCGGATCGCAGCCAGGGTGCGCCCCTCGTCCAGTATGTCATCCAAAACCAGCACGACACGCCCGCGCACGCCTGCGGGCACATCGACCCGCCACTGGAGTTCGCCGCCACTGGTCGCCTCCCCGTAGCGGCTTGCATCCACATAATCAAAATCGAGGGGGAATGGCAGCATCGGCAACAGCTGTCCCGCAAACACCACACCGCCCCGCATCACCGCCAGGACCAGAGGACGCCGGCGGGCAAGCGCCGCCGTGATGTCCCGCGACAGCCTGCCGAGCGCGGCCCGGACTTCGTCCGGCGCGATGATCAGCTCCGACCCCGGCGGCAGCGCCGGGCAGGCGGCGTCAGTATGTGAAGGTGACGACGTCGTCATCCATGGCCTGCTCAATGACATAAGCGCCGCCGACGGTTTCCGTGATTTCGGGAATCAGATCGTCGCCCCAGAGTTCGAGCGTCGGCGTACAGACCTTGAACTGAACGCCCGCCTCGTGGGCATCCTTGATGAAATCGTAGACGCTCTTCGGCGATCCTTCCTTGACGAACAGCTTCTCTGCAACACCCTTTTTTGCCAACTCTCCCGCCCGCGCGGTCAGTATGACCTCCACCTCGTAGTCCATGGCCGCCGCCACAGTAGCCTGGAAAAAGGGCGCCCCCAGTTCCGGACCGTTGGATGGATCGGTATTGACCATGATGATCATCAGTTTGTTAGCCATGTCGCGCCTCGCAGGATGGTTGTATGCCAACGAATATTAGCATGCGATAATATTCGGGTCGGTGCCGGCTTCAGGCGGACCGCCGCAGGCGGCCACGCAGATAGCGGCGGAATGCGCCGCCGATTTCCGGATGTTTTTCCGCCAGTTCGACATTGGCTTCCAGATACCCGAGCTTGGTGCCGCAGTCATAACGCCTGCCCGAAAATTCGCAGGCCAGCACCCTCTCCTTCTGCTGCAGCCGCGCGATGGCATCGGTCAGCTGGATCTCCCCGCCGGCGCCCGCACGGGAGCGCGACAGCTCGTCAAAGATGCCCGGCGTCAGGATGTAGCGTCCCACCACACCCAGCCGCGACGGGGCCTCGGCCGGCACCGGTTTTTCGACGATGCCGCTGATCACATGTGGTGACTTCGAGCGCGGCGGCACCGCAACGACACCGTAACGCGAGGTGTCCCGCCGCGGCACCTGCTGCACGGCGATCACCGATGCGCCACCGGCGCGATGCAGTTTCTCCATCTGGACGAGCGCGGGAACACGCGCATCGATCAGGTCATCCGCCAGCAGCACCGCAAACGGCTCATGCCCCACCGCCGGCTGCGCGCACAGCACCGCATGCCCCAGTCCCAGGGGCTGCGTCTGGCGCTCAAACATGCAGCTGACGCCCTGCGGCAGGATGCCCCTGACCTCCGCCAGCAACTCCCTGCGGCCGTTTTTTTCCAGAGCCAGCTCCAGTTCCACGGCCTGGTCGAAATGGTCCTCTATCGCGCGTTTGCCGCGGCCGGTGACAAAAATGAGTTCGGTCACCCCTGCGGCCACGGCCTCTTCCACCGCATACTGGATCAACGGCTTGTCGACCACCGGCAGCATTTCCTTGGGACTCGCCTTTGTCGCCGGCAGGAAACGGGTGCCGAGGCCGGCCACCGGAAAGACCGCTTTTCTTACGGATGCCCTGGATGTCTTTTTCACTGCTGATTACCCCAGTCTGTCGTCAAGCCTGCTGTTCGAGCAGCGCCAGCAGGCCTGCCTCGTCAATCACCGCCACACCCAGCATCTGCGCCTTGTCCAGCTTGCTGCCGGCTTCGTCGCCCGCGACCACATAATCCGTTTTTTTGGAGACACTGCCTGCAACCTTGCCGCCCCGGGCGAGTATCCGTTCCTTGGCCTCCTCGCGGCTGAGCGTCGGCAGCGTGCCGGTCAGCACGAAAGTCCTGCCCGCCAGGGGCAGACTCAGCGGACCTTTCGCTTCGCCCTCCGGCCAATTGACGCCCTGGTTCCGCAGTTCACTCACGACTTCCCGGTTGTGCGGCTCACCGAAAAAACGGACGATGCTTGCGGCGACCACCGGGCCCACATCGGATACCTGCTGCAGCGCCGCCTCATCGGCAGCCATCAGCGCATCCAGGCTGCCGAAATGCCGTGCCAGATCGCGGGCAGTGGCCTCGCCGGTGTTGCGTATGCCCAGCGCATATATGAACCGCGGCAGCGTCGTCTGCCGGCTGCGGTCGATGGACTCGACCAGGTTCGAGGCGGATTTCTCCCCCATGCGGTCAAGCGCGGCGAGCGCACCACCGTCAAGGCGGTAGAGATCCGCCGGACTCCTGACGAGGCCGCCGTCCACCAGTTGCTCGACGAGCCGTTCTCCCAGGCCCTCGATATTCATTGCGCGACGGGACGCAAAATGCAGCAGGGCCTGCTTGCGCTGGGCCGGGCAATACAGTCCGCCGGCACACCGGTGATCCTTCTCCTCTTCGTCCCTGACCACCGTCGAGCCGCACACCGGACATTGCCCCGGCATCGCGAATTCAACCGTGCCCGCAGGCCGCCGCTCCTCCACCACCGCGACGACCTGCGGAATGACATCACCGGCCCGGCGCACGATGACCGTGTCGCCGACACGCAGATCCAGGCTGCGCACGAAGCTTTCGTTATGCAGGGTCGCATTGCTGACCGTCACGCCGCCGACAAACACCGGATCCAGTTTCGCCACCGGCGTCAGCTTGCCGGTCCTGCCGACCTGGATTTCGATTCCGCGCACCGCAGTCAACTCCTCCTGCGCAGGGAACTTGTGCGCGCAGGCCCAGCGCGGTTCACGGGACACAAAGCCCAGCGCGGCCTGCAGCTCCAGCGAATTCACCTTGTAGACCACGCCGTCGATGTCGAAGGGCAGGCTGTCGCGCAACGCAGCGATCCGGCCGTGGAAGGCGATCAGGCCATCCGCACCCCGCGCCACCGTGCGCTCATCCGATACCGGAAAACCGAAGCCGGCAAGCGCATCGAGTATGCCCTTCTGGGTGGGCGGCAGCGTCCATCCGACGGTTTCACCGATGCCGTACGCGTAGAAGGACAGCGGGCGGTTCGCGGTCACCCTGGAGTCGAGCTGGCGGACAAATCCCGCCGTGGCATTGCGCGGATTGACGAACACCTTCTGCCCTTCGGCCCGCTGGCGTTCGTTGAGCGTCTCGAAATCGTCGCGGCGCATGAAAATTTCGCCGCGCACCTCCAGCACCGCCGGAGGCGCATTGCCGCGCAGGCGCAGGGGCACGCTGCGGATGGTGCGGACATTGGGCGTGACATCCTCGCCAACCTCGCCGTCGCCTCTCGTGGCCGCCCGCTGCAGCACTCCCGCCTCGTAGCGGAGGCTGATCGCAATGCCGTCAAACTTCAGTTCGGCCGCATACTCGACGGGCGGCGCATCCGCATCCAGCTTCAATTCGCGCCGTATCCGGCCATCAAACGCGGTCGCGCCGCCGGGTCCGGAATCGGTTTCCGTGCGGATCGACAGCATCGGCAGCGCATGGCGAACTTCCGGCAGGTCTTCTCGGGGTGCACCGCCAACACGGCAGGTCGGGGAATCCGGCGCAGCCAGCTCGGGATGTTCGTTTTCCAGTTGCTGCAGCTCGCGGAACAGCCGGTCGTATTCGGCGTCAGGAACCAGCGGATTGTCGAGTTCGTAGTAACTGCGGCCATAACGCTCGATGTCCTCGCGCAGCCGCATCACGCGCTCGCGCAGCGACGCCGTGGTCATGCAAACAGCCGCAGCGCCCGCGCGCTCCCCGCCGCAATGTCGCGCGCTGCCATCGCGGCGTGGATCTCCTGCAACTGCTGCCTGATGCGTGCCAGCCCGGCCTGCTGCAGCGGAGTCCTGTTGTCATCAACCAGGATACCCCCCAGGTTCTCCGCCAGCGCCGATCCCGTCTGCACCATCCTGTCAAGAACCGCGACACCACCGGCGATCCGCGGCACATCAAGCAGCAGCGTCAGGCCGGTGGTCTGCATCGCCGCAAGGCGCCCGCCGGCAAAGGGTTCGGGCTCGTGGTTTTCCATCGTGAACAGCGTATGGCCTTCCGCGTCGCAGAGGTGAAACAGTCCGTCGGGCTCCAGGCTGAAACCGGCCGCCACCGCGGCCTCGGCCACCTGCTCCGCGGGGAAGGCACTGCCCGAGGGCGCTACCACGTTGACGCCGATGGCCACATCCATGTCGCTGCAAAAGGCATCCAGCGCCCGTGCCGTTTCCAGGGCCGCCGCGGTGTCACCGCACTCGGCGACGGCGCCATGCCGGGCCGCCCACTCGCGCAACGCATCACAAAAACCGTTGAGCTGCGGGGCATGAACCGGCCCCGAGCGGTTGACCAGCTGCAACGCCGCCTGCAGTTCACGGCAACCGGCATGGCTGCCGCGGTCCAGCAGGCGCCACGTACTGCCGTCACGACCGAACACCCGCGCCGGTTTGCCGAATGTCGCCAGTTGCGACAGCAGTTCCCGCAGTGCCGTGTCGCTGACGGGCTGTTCGGCACGGATCGATGCGACGAACTCGATGGCGGAATCGGCGCCCCCCTCCGGCGCCACGTCGTCCGCGGCGCCGATTTTCGGCTCGATCCGCGGCTCCGGCAGCTGCTCGAGCGGATCCGCCTTGGCCGCCCCCAGCAGCGCGTCATCACGTTCGCCTTCGAAAGCCTGCTGCAGGCGCTGCCGCAGCTTGCGCTCCTGCCAGAGATTGAAGCCATACACACCGCCGACCACAACCAGCCCGATTGCCGCCAATGCGATCTGCAGGTCGCTCATCGGCATTCCGGCCCTCAGGCCGCCTCTTCCGTGAGTTTCATCGCCGCATCCATGTCCACCGCGACAATGCGCGACACGCCCGGCTCCTGCATGGTCACCCCGAGCAGTTGATTGGCGATTTCCATGGTGATCTTGTTGTGGCTGATGAACACGAACTGCGACTGCTCCGAC
>JAEYXO010000203.1 GCA_023431245.1 Pseudomonadota bacterium
TGCCGAGCAGCTGCACCTTCGGCTGGTTCTTCTTCGCCTTGCCTTCCGAGAACAGGTACATGCCCTTGAGGATGTTCTTCTCCACGCCCTCCGGCATCGCGGGGTGGGCGTAGTTCTCGTTCATCACGGTGATGTAATAGAACACATCCTCCTGCTCCTGGTACATCCGGCGCATGCCGTCCTGGATGATCACCGCGACCTCGTAGGCGAAGGTCGGGTCATAGGACACGCAGTTCGGGATCGTCGACGCCAGCAGATGGCTGTGGCCGTCCTCGTGCTGCAGGCCCTCGCCGTTGAGGGTCGTGCGGCCGGCGGTGCCGCCGAGCAGGAAACCGCGCGCGCGCAGGTCGCCGGCAGCCCATGCGAGATCGCCGACACGCTGGAAGCCGAACATCGAATAGTAGATGTAGAACGGGATCATCATCTGGCCGTTGTTGGCGTACGAGGTCGCCGCGGCGATCCACGACGACATCGCGCCGGCCTCGTTGATGCCCTCCTGCAGGATCTGCCCGCCCTTGTCCTCCTTGTAGAACATCAGCTGGTCGGCATCCTGCGGCGTGTAGAGCTGGCCAACGTGGGAATAGATGCCAAGCTGGCGGAACATGCCTTCCATGCCGAAGGTGCGCGATTCGTCGGCGACGATCGGCACCACGCGCTTGCCGACCTTCTTGTCGCGGATGATGGTGTTGAGGATGCGCACGAAGGCCATCGTCGTCGAGAACTCGCGGTCTTCGCTGCTTTTCAGCTGCGCCTCGAAAGCCGACAGCGGCGGCACTTCCAGCGGCTCGACCTTGCGCCGGCGCGCCGGCAGCGAGCCGCCCATGGCCTCGATGCGGCTGCGCAGGTACTGCATTTCCGGAGAGTCCTCCGGCGGCTTGTAGAACGGCACCTCCTCGAGCTTGTCGTCCGGGATCGGCACGTTGAAACGGTCGCGGAAGGCGCGGATTGACGCGGTGCCCATCTTTTTCTGCTGGTGGGTGATGTTCTGGCCCTCGCCCGAATCGCCCATGCCGTAACCCTTGACCGTCTTCGCCAGGATCACCGTCGGCTGGCCGCTGTGTTTCATCGCCGCCGCGTAAGCCGCGTATATCATGTGCGGATCGTGCCCGCCGCGATTGAGGCGCCAGATGTCGTCATCGGACATGTTGGACACCATGTCCGCGAGCTCCGGATACTTGCCGAAGAAATGTTTGCGCACATAGGCGCCGTCGTGCGACTTGAAGGTCTGGTATTCGCCGTCGACGCACTCTTCCATGCGCTTGAGCAGGATGCCGGATTTGTCCCTCGCCAGCAGCGGATCCCAGTACGAACCCCAGACCACCTTGATCACGTTCCAGCCCGAGCCGCGGAAATCGGATTCGAGTTCCTGGATGATCTTGCCGTTGCCGCGCACCGGGCCGTCGAGGCGCTGCAGGTTGCAGTTGATGACGAATATCAGGTTGTCGAGCTTTTCGCGGCCGGCCAGAGAAATGGCGCCCAGCGATTCCGGTTCGTCCATCTCGCCGTCGCCCATGAAGGCCCAGACCTTGCGGCCCTGGCCCTCGATCAGCCCGCGGTCTTTCAGGTAGCGCATGAAGCGCGCCTGGTAGATCGCCATCAGCGGGCCGAGGCCCATCGACACCGTCGGGAACTGCCAGAAATCCGGCATCAGCCAGGGATGCGGATAGGACGACAGGCCCTTGCCGTCGACTTCCTGGCGGAAATGCGAGAGCTGCTCCTCGGTGATGCGGCCTTCGAGGAAGGCACGCGCATAGACGCCGGGGGCGGAGTGTCCCTGGATGTAGACCAGGTCGCCGAGGAATTTTTCATTCGCGGCGCGGAAAAAATGGTTGAAGCCGACATCGTAGAGTGTCGCCGCCGAAGCGAAGCTGGCGATGTGGCCGCCCAGTTCCGAGGACTCCTTGTTGGCGCGCACGACGGTGGCCATAGCGTTCCAGCGCACCAGCGCACGGATGCGGTGTTCCAGTTCGGGATCCCCCGGCGAGCGCTCCTCGCGTTCCGGCGGAATCGTGTTCAGGTAAGCGGTGTTCGCGTTGTACGGGATGTAGGCGCCGGCGCGGCGGGCCTCATAAACCAGGCGCTCGAGCAGGTAGTTCGCGCGGTCCGGACCTTCACGCTCCAGCACCGACTTCAGCGCATCCAGCCACTCGCGGGTTTCCTCGGGATCCAGATCTCGCTGGAGCTCATTCATGTCCATGACAATTACCTTTTTGGGGCTGTTTTTTTCGCGACAATTCCGGCACTTATGGTGCCCGAATCGCTGCATCGATGGGATGAATAATTATAACTTCTGTGATGAATCTGCGGGACAACTGCTGATGCAGCGCAGCATGTCCGGAGCGGGGTTGCCGCTTATTGCCCGCTGAATTTCGCGCTGCGTTTTTCGAGAAAGGAACGCATGCCTTCGCGCTGGTCGGCAGTCGCAAAAGCCAGCGCAAATGCCGCGGTCTCCTGCGCGCAGGCATTGCCCAGATCGACGTCCAGGCCGCGATGCAAAGCCTGCTTCGCCAGACGCACCGCAACCGGCGCTTTCGACGCAATGATGCGCGCGAGTTCGAGTCCCCGCTCCCGCAAGGCAGCTGCCGGCACCACCTGGGTGACCAGCCCGATGGCCAGAGCCTCGTCGGCACGTACCTGGCGCGCGGTGGTCACCAGTTCCAGCGCCCGCGCGCGCCCGACCAGCCGCGCCAGGCGCTGCGTGCCGCCGAAACCCGGCGGAATGCCGAGATTCACCTCCGGTTGGCCGAACACCGCGGACTCGGCGGCGATGATCCAGTCGCAGGCCAGCGCCAGTTCGCAGCCGCCCCCGAGCGCATAACCCTGAACCAGCGCAATCACCGGAACCGGCAGCGCCTCCAGCGCATGCATCACGCGCATGCCGGCTTCCGAAAACGCCTGCGCCTGGGCCGCCGTCAGGGACTGCATTTCGCTGATGTCGGCGCCGGCGACAAAGGCTTTTTCCCCGGCCCCGGTGACCAGCAGCACCCGCGCTGCGGGATCGGCGGCCACGCCGGCGGCCGCCTGCGCAAGTTCCGCCAGCGTGGCCGCGTTCAGCGCGTTGAGCGCCCGCGGCCGGTTGATGGTCAGCAGGTAAATCCCGGGTTCCGGTTGTTCGAGCAGCAGGTTCTGGAAATTCATGGCGTGTTCCGCAGCAGGGATGCGATCACTCGATGCGCTGCCGGACATAGGATCCGGGAGCCTCTTCGATGGCGGGATATTTGCGCGTGCCCGGCTGGCGTGCCGCCACGGGATCGCCGGCATGGTCCGCAACCCAGCTCGCCCAGTCCACCCACCACGAACCCGCCTGCTGCTTGGCGCCCGCGAGCCAGTCGTCGGCGCGGCGCGGCAGATTTTCGTTGGTCCAGTAGCCGTACTTGTTGGCCGCCGGCGGATTGATGATGCCGGCGATGTGGCCGGAGCCGCCGAGCACGAACCGGATCGGGCCGCCGAGCAGGCGGGTCGCGGCATAGGTCGACTGCCAGGGCGCGATGTGATCCTCCGCGGTCGAGATGAAATAGGCCGGGGTCTTCACCCGCGTCACGTCGATCGGCGTGCCGGCCAGCGTGATGCCACCCGGCTCGCGGAGCAGGTTTTTCAGGTACATGTTGCGCAGGTAGAAACCGTGCATCGCCGCCGGCATCCGCGTCGAATCGCCGTTCCAGTACAGCAGGTCGAAGGGAAAGGGATCCTTGCCCAGCAGGTAGTTGCTGACGACGAAGGACCAGATCAGGTCATTGGCGCGCAGCATGTTGAAGGTCGTCGCCATTTCGGAGCCCTCGAGGTAGCCGCGTTCCTCCATCTTTTTCTCGAGGGCGGCGACCTGCTGCTCGTCGATGAACACCTCCAGCTCGCCGGGCCTGGCGAAGTCGATCATGGTCACGAAGAAGGTTGCGCTGGCGACGCGGTCCTCCCCTTTCGCGGCCAGCCAGGCCAGCGCCGCCGCAAGCAGCGTGCCGCCGAGGCAGTAGCCAATGACATTGGCCTTAGGCTCGCCGGTGATGTCCCGCAGGACATCGAGCGCGGCCAGTGTGCCGTCGGTGAGGTAGTCGTCAAAACGCTTGTGGGCCAGCCTCTCGTCCGGATTGACCCAGGAGATCACGAACACCGTGTGCCCCTGCTCCACCGCCCAGCGCACGAAGGAATTGCTCTCGCGCAGGTCAAGGATGTAGAACTTGTTGATCCACGGCGGGATGATCAGCAGCGGCGTCGCATGCACCTGGTCGGTCAGCGGCGCGTACTGGATCAGCTGCATGATCTCGTTCTGGAACACCACCTTGCCGGGCGTGGTGGCGATGTTCTCCCCCAGCCGGAATGCGCTGGTGTCGGTCATGCGCACACGCAGCTGCCCGTCCTCGCCGCGCGCAAGGTCCTCGAGCAGATTGTTCAGGCCCTTCAGCAGGTTCTGGCCGCCGGAGCTGAGGGTTTCCCGCAGGGCCTCGGGATTGGTCAGCAGGAAATTCGTCGGCGACACCGCATCGATGTACTGGCGGGTGTAGAAGTCGACCTTTTTCGCGGTCTTCTCGTCGAGTCCCGCGACCCCGCCCAGCGACTGGTGCAGGTGTTTTGCCGCGATCAGGTACGACTGCTTGAAATAGTCGAAGAGGAAGTTGTTTTCCCAGTCTTCGTGGCGGAAGCGGCGATCCGCCTTGTGCGGCTGGACCACCGGTGTCGCGTCCTGGCCGAACATGCGCAACATCGAGTTCTGCCACAACGCCATGTAGTCCTGCCACAGCTTCACCTGCATCTCGGCGATGCGCAGCGGGTCGGCCAGCAGCCGCTGCCAGGCCTCGAAAAACGCCTGGGCTATGCCCAGTTCGTCACTGAGCGCGGGCATGCCGTTGGCGCCGCGCGCCATGTAGCGGGCCACCAAGGCGCTGCTCTTGCGGGC
>JAEYXO010000128.1 GCA_023431245.1 Pseudomonadota bacterium
GAGCACCTGGGCGGCGTGCCTTTCCCGCTGATGTCCGACTACTGGCCGCATGGCGCGGTCGGCCAGGCCTTCGGCATTTTCAATGACGAACGCGGCATGGACAAACGTGCCGCCTATGTCATCGATGCCAAGGGTGTGGTGCGTTACGCGAAGGTCTATCCGCAGGGCACGATCCCGACCAGCGAGGAACTGCTGGCCGAGCTGCGCAAGCTCTAGCGCGGCAGCCAGGCAACACCGGGCCGGCAGGCAATTCCCGCAAGGGGGTGACTGCTGGCCTTTTTGTGTCCGTGCACTTCCGGCTGGCCCGCATTTTGCGTCATGATGGCTGCCATCACTGTCCGGAGTTGCTCCCATGCTCAAAGGAAAAAACGCCCTCGTCACCGGTTCAACCAGCGGCATTGGCTTGGCTGTCGCTACCGCGCTGGCGACCCGCGGCGTGAACCTGATGCTCAACGGTTTTGGTGACCCGGCGCAGATCGGGGCCCTGCGCGGGCAACTCGCGAAAGACCACGGGGTGCGCGTCGAATACCACGGCGCCGACATGAGCCGCCCCGACGAAATCGCCGCGATGATGCGCAGCGCTGAGCAGGCTTTCGGCGGCATCGACATCCTGGTCAACAACGCCGGCATCCAGTTCGTGTCCCCGGTCGAGGACTTCCCGCCGGAGAAATGGGAGGCCATCATCGCGATCAACCTGGTGGCCTTGTTCCATACCATCCGTCATGCCGTGCCCGGCATGAAGCGGCGAAAATGGGGCCGCATCGTCAACATCGCGTCGGCGCATGCGCTGGTGGCCTCGCCGTACAAGTCGGCCTATGTCGCCGCCAAACACGGCGTCGCCGGGCTGACCAAGACCATCGCGCTCGAGACCGCGACCTCCGGCATCACCTGCAACGCGATCTGCCCGGGTTATGTGCTGACACCGCTGGTGCAGAAGCAGATTCCGGACACCGCGAAGGCACGCGGCATCAGCGAGGAGGCGGTGGTGCGCGACGTGCTGCTGGCGGCGCAGCCGACGAAGCAGTTCGTGACCGTCGAGCAGGTGGCGGCGCTGGCCTGTTTCCTCGCCGGCGACGAGGCGGCGGCCATCACCGGCACGCTGCAGGCCATCGACGGCGGGTGGACGGCGCAGTGATGCGTCTTATTCCGACGAATAAATCACGTCCCGCACCGCCGGATAGACCTGGTTCTCCCAGCGTTTGCCGCTGAACACGCCATAGTGGCCGACGCCCGCCTGCACATAGTGTGTGCGCAGGTACTGCGGCAGCTTTGAGCACAGGTCCTGCGCCGCCAGCGTCTGGCCCAGCGCGCAGATGTCGTCGCGTTCGCCCTCGACCGTCAGCAGTGCCGTGCGGCGGATGGTTTTCGGGTTGATCAGGCGGTCGCGGTAGCGGAGCCGGCCCTGGGCCAGCGCGTGTTCCTGGAACACCAGTCGCACGGTCTCCAGGTAGAAGTCGGCGCTGAGGTCGGACACCGCGAAATATTCCTCGTAGAAGCGCCGCGTTGCCGCGGCCTTCTCGTGGTCGCCGTCGACGATCTGCTGGTAGTAGTCCTTGAAGGACTTGATGTGCCGCTGCAGGTTCATGTTGAGGAAGGCGGCCAGCTGGACGAAGCCCGGATAGACCCGCCGCCGCATGCCGGCAAACTGCACCGGCACATGTTCGATCAGGTTGTGCTCGAACCAGCTGATCGGCTGGCTGGTGGCGAGGTTGTTGACCTCGGTCGGATTGATGCGGCAGTCGATCGGGCCGGCCATCAGCGTCAGGCTCGCCGGCGTCGCCGGATGCCTGTCTTCCGCCATCACCGCCACCGCCGCCAGCGCCTCGACACAGGGTTGGCAGATCGCGACGAGGTGGGCGCCCGGGCACATCACCTCGAGGAATCCGATGATGTGGTCGATGTATTCGTCGATGCCGAAGCGGCCGGCTTCCATTGGTACATCGCGCGCGTTGTGCCAGTCGGTGATGTAGACATCGTGGTCGCGCAGCATTGTGCGCGCGGTTTCGCGCAGCAGCGTCGCGAAGTGGCCGGACATCGGCGCCACGATCAGCACCCGCGGCTGCGCGCCGCCGCTGTGTTTTCGGAAACGCAGCAGGGTGGCGAAGGGCGTGGTGTGGACGACTTCCTCGGCCACCGCCAGTTCGCGTTTGCCGGCGAGCACCGATTCGATGCCGAAGGCCGGACGCTGGTGCGTCAGCCGTGCCAGTGCGAGCACCTCGCAGGCCGCGGCAAAACGGCGCAGCGGCTGCCAGCCCCAGGTTCCGAAATCATGCAGGCCCGGTGCCGCGAGCATGGCCGCCTCCCGCATCGGGTTGAGCACGTATTCCTGCGTCTGATAGGCGTGGTAAATCGTCATGGATGCTCCCTGTCCCCGGCCGCCTGCCCGGTGTGCCGGAGCCGACGCAATAAACGCGCCAGCCGGTCACGGTGGATGGCATGACTCCTGCTAAAGACTGTCATATTCGCGCCGGCGGCACCGCCAGGGTGCATGACGGCGTCCCACTGCATGGAGGTTGGGCAACATGGCGCGGGCCACCCTGAGCATCAGCAGCAAGAACTACTCGTCCTGGTCGCTGCGCGGCTGGCTGCTGGTGCGTTTTGCCGGCCTGGAGTTCAGTGAAGTGCAAGTCCCGCCCGACGATGCCGATGCGCGGCGCGAGCTGCTGCTGATTTCGCCGTCGATCCTCGTGCCCTGCCTGACCCACGACGGCATCAAGGTCTGGGACACCCTGGCGATTGCCGAATACCTCAATGAAATCAGACCCAAAAGCGGGCTGCTGCCGTCGACCCACGCGGCGCGGGCGCATTGCCGGGCGATCTGCGGGGAGATGCACTCCGGCTTCAGCAGCCTGCGCTCGGCGCTGCCGATGAACCTGAAGGGGGATTTCCCCGGCTACAAGATCTAGTCCAAGGCGCGCGACGACATCGAACGCATCACCGCGATCTGGCGCGAATGCCTTGAGCAGTACGGCGGGCCCTTCCTGTTCGGCAAAAAGCGCGGCATGGCCGACGCGATGTACGCGCCGGTGACCACCCGTTTCCGCACCTACCATGTCGGACTTGATGCAGTCTGTTCGGACTATTGCGAGCGCATCCTGGCCCTGCCCGAAATGGCGGAGTGGAAGGCCGCAGCGCTCGAAGAGCACGACGACATCGAAGAACTCGACATGGAGTTCTGAAGCCTCACTTCCACGGCGCCGGCACCTCGGCGGGGGCGGGCATGTCGATGGTCTTGAAATCCGCTGGGCCGACGATTTCCAGGTATTCCATGTCGGGCGAGTAGTCGAACAGGTAATGCACGATGCCCGGGCGCTGGTGCACGCAGTCGCCGGCGGCCACCAGCGTTTCCTTGTCCTCGTACATGAACTTCGCCCAGCCCTTGAGCATGATGACGATATGGAACTCCGCCTCATGGCGGTGCCAGCCGGTGCCTTTTTCCGGGGCCTGGTTGGCGCGCACCAGCTGGGCCAGGACCTTGCCCGCGGTGGCGTCGGCGACGCCGAGGTCGCGGTAGATGAAAAAGTCGCGCAGGCCCTCGCTGCGGAATTCGGTGTCGCCGGGTTTTACGTGGGAGAACTGGGTGGCGGTGCGGTCAAGCATGGCGGATCTCCTGGTCGTGGGAACCGCTGTGCAACAAGCATAAGTTGTTCCAGTCGCCTTGTCTGGGCGATGGCGGTGCGCATGCACCAGCAGCGTGCGCTATTCAGTGGATCCGGGTGACTGTGGCCGGCGGCTGCAGGCCGAGGTTCAGCACCAGAACGCGGCGCCCGAGCATCACCACGCTGCCTTTCATGCGGTTGTCGCCGGTGTCGCTGAACTCGAAATCGTAGGCGCGCTGCAGCAGCAGCCGGCCGTCCGCATTGCGGGCGGGGCGCAATGCGGCGATGCCCACGGTGTCATCGAGAAACTGCAGGCCTTCGGCCTCGCAGGCGCTGCGCGCGGCGGCGACGGCGGCCTCGCGCGCCTGCATGCTGTCCCACCACAGCCAGGCGAGGGCGAGAAAGAAGGCGAGCATCAGGATTTCGGACATGGCGGCGGGGCGGGTTGCGGGGCCGCCACGTTACCACCGGATCGCGGTCACGGCACGGAGGGTGAATCACTATCAGGAACGGCGGCCGGTGCGGCGCCGGGATTGGGGTAGACTGGATTTCATTCCCCGGCACCAGACCGGGGCCATCCGGAGGAGCAGCATGATCGAACTCAAGTCCCGCCGGCACAGTGCCGACGACCTCGGCAGTGCCATCGACCTGTGTTATGCCAATGGCTGGACCGACGGCCTGCCGGTGATCCCGCCGACGGCGGAACGCATCGCGGCGATGCTCGAGGCCGGCGGCCTCCAGCCCGACCAGCAGCTGTCCTTCATCGAAAACCGCCAGGTCTCGGTGACCGCGGAGAAGGTCGCGATCAACGCGGTGATGGCCGGCTGCAAACCCGAATACATGCCCGTGATCAAGGCCACCATCGAGGCGCTGGCCGATCCGCTGTACGGTTACCACGGCCCGGCCACCAGCACCGGCGGCTCCGCGGTGTTCATGCTGGTCAACGGCCCGATCGCGAAGAAGATCGGCATGAACAGCGGCGACAACGTGTTCGGCCAGGGCTGGCGCGCCAACGCCACGATCGGCCGCGCGATCCGGCTGGTGATGCAGAACGTGATCGGCACCACGCCCGGCGTCCTCGACCGCTCGAGCCTCGGGCACCCCGGCAAATACACCTTCTGCATCGCCGAGAACGAGGAAGACAGCCCCTGGCCGGCCTTCCATACCACGCGCGGCTTCAAGCCGGAGCAGAGCGCGGTGACGATATTCGCCGCGCTCGGCGTGCACCAGTATTCCAACGGACTGGCGGCAACCCCCGAGGGTGTGCTCACCACCACCTGCGCGCAGATGCGCATGTCCGCCGGCACCAACCGCCAGCCGCAGTACGCGCTGGTGTTTGCCGGCGAGCACCAGCTGATCATGCAGAAGGCGGGCTGGTCGCGCGAGGATGTGCAGAAATACGCGTTCGAACACAGCAAAATGTCCCACGCAGAAATGCAGCGCGCCAACATCCGTCCGGGCCCGGTCACTCCCGAATCCGAAAAAACGATGCAGACGCTGGTGCACACCCCGCAGGATTTTCTGGTCATCGCCGCCGGCGGCAAGGCCGGCGTGCAGTCCTGCTACATCCCCGGCTGGGGCGGCAAGAACGGCTCGCAGAGCGTGACGCGCGAAATCAAGGTGCCGTGAACTCACGGCGATTAACAGGATGGACAGGATGTTCAGGATAAAACCGGTGCCGGATTGGCTGCCGGTCAATCGGAAGGAGGACGTCGATTTCTGCTTTTTATCCTGCCTATCCTGCACACCCTGTGAATGAAGTTCTTGTTTTTTAAGTATTTGATTTTATTGATGTTTTTATAAGGAGGTCGTCATGAGCATCCAGATTTACGATCCCACCACCGAGGCGAAGTCGCGCACGATCAACTTCGTGCCGCGGCCGAAGTCGCTGAAGGGCCTGCGCATCGGCCTGGTCGACAACACCAAGCACAACTCCGACCAGCTGCTGATGCGCATCGCCGCGATCCTCGAAAAGGAACACGGCGCCAAGTCGCACGTGATCCGCAAAAAGAAAAGCGCCGGTTCCGCACCGAGCCCGGAGATGATCGCCGAGTACAAGCAGAACTGCGACATCATCGTTGCCGGTGTCGGCGACTGAGGGTCATGCAGCTCGGGCAGTGTGCTCGACAGCATAGTGTTTGAACAGAACGGTGTTCCCTCGGCGTCCA
>JAEYXO010000336.1 GCA_023431245.1 Pseudomonadota bacterium
GTTATCCGCTGGAGGTGTTCCGCGCGATCCGTGCGGCGTTTCCGGCTGACCGTTTCGTCGGCGCCAAAATCTCGGGCAGCGATTTCGCCGCGGGCGGCTGGACACCGGACGAGGCGGTGGACTACGCGCGGGCGCTGAAGGCCGAAGGCTGCGCCTATGTCACGGTCTCCGGCGGCGGTGTCGTGCTCGACGCGAAGATCCCGGTTGGCCCGGGTTACCAGGTGCCTTTCGCGGAGCGTGTCAAAAAGGAGGCCGGCATCGTCACCGGCGCCGTGGGCCTGATCAGCGAGCCGCGGCAGGCGGAGGCGATCATTGCCGAAGGCCGGGCGGATTTCGTGTCGCTGGCGCGGGCAATGCTGTTCAATCCGCGCTGGCCGCGGCATGCCGCAGTCGCGCTTGGCGCGGAAACGAGCTGGCCGCCGCAGTACGAGCGCGGTTCGCCGAAGCTGTGGCCGCCGGGACGCAAGGCCTGAGTTTCCGGGTGGCCGGACGGGGCGCGACTTATAATGCGTCCCATGCCAGCTCCCGCCACCAGCCCGAAGGACATTTTCAGCCACCGCAAGTATTGGGCGGCGCGTTTCGGCACGGCGCCGTTCCTGCCGATGTCGCGCGCCGAGATGGACAAGCTCGGCTGGGACGAGTGCGACATCATCCTGGTCACCGGCGACGCCTATGTCGACCACCCCAGCTTCGGCATGGCCATCGTTGGCCGCCTGCTCGAAGCGCAGGGCTTCCGCGTCGGCATCATCGCCCAGCCGGACTGGCACAGCGTCGATCCCTTCCGGGCGCTGGGCCAGCCCAAGCTGTTTTTCGGCGTCACCGCCGGCAACATGGATTCGATGGTCAACCGCTACACCTCGGATCGGCGGCTGCGCAGCGATGACGCCTACACGCCGAATGCCGAAGGCGGCAGACGCCCCGACCGCTCGGTGATCGTCTATAGCCAGCGCGCGCGAAGCCTACCCCGATGTGCCGATCGTCATTGGCGGCATCGAGGCCAGCCTCCGGCGCATCGCCCATTTCGACTACTGGTCGGAGAAGGTGCGGCGCTCGGTGCTGGTCGATGCCAAGGCCGACCTCCTGGTTTACGGCAATGCCGAGCGCGCGATCGTCGATATCGCCCACCGGTTGGCGGCACGGCATAAACCTTCCGACATCACCGACATCCGCGGCACGGCCTTACTGCGCAACGCGACGCCTTCAGACTGGATTGAAATCGACTCCACGACCATCGATACGCCGGGCCCGCTCAATCCGCCGGTCGATCCGTATGCGATGGAGGGCGCGGCGCCGAAGGCGGAAACACCGGCAACGCGGACGGGAGCCCAGGTGGTGCGTTTCATCCGCGAGGTCAAGAACGCAGACCGCGCGCGCAGCGTGATTCGCATGCCTTCGTACGAGGCGGTTGCCGCCGACCCGATCCTGTACGCGCATGCCTCGCGCATCCTGCATGTCGAGTCGAATCCCGGCAACGCGCGGGCATTGGTCCAGCGCCACGGTGAGGGAAAGAATGCGAAGGAGGTATGGATCAATCCGCCGCCGATTCCGCTGACGACGAAGGAGATGGATGCCTTGTACGAGTTGCCCTACGCGCGGGTGCCGCCCCCGGCTTACGGCCAGGCGAAGATCCCGGCCTACGAGATGATCCGTTTCTCGGTGACCATCCAGCGCGGCTGTTTCGGTGGCTGCACCTTCTGCTCGATCACCGAGCACGAGGGCCGCATCATCCAGAACCGCTCCGAGGATTCGATCATCCGCGAGGTCGAGCACATCCGCGATGCGGTGCCGGGTTTCACCGGCGTCATCTCGGACCTCGGCGGGCCGACGGCCAACATGTACCGTCTCGCCTGCAAGAGCAGGGAAATCGAAAGCTCCTGCCGCAAGCCCTCCTGCGTCTATCCGGGCGTGTGCCCGAACCTGAACACCGACCATTCGTCGCTGATCAGGCTCTACCGCCGTGCCCGCGCGCTGCCCGGCATCAAGAAAATCCTGATCGGTTCCGGCGTGCGTTACGACCTCGCGGTGGAGTCACCGGAATATGTGAAGGAACTGGCGCAGCACCATGTCGGCGGTTACCTGAAAATCGCGCCGGAGGCGATCGGCGAGGGTCCGCTGTCGAAGATGATGAAGCCGGGCGTCGGCACCTATTACAAGTTCAAGGAGCTGTTCGACAAGTATTCGCGCGAGGCCGGCAAGGAACAGTACCTGATCCCGTATTTCATCGCCGCGCATCCCGGCACCACCGACGAGGACATGCTGGAGCTCGCGCTGTGGCTGAAGCAGAACGGATTCCGCGCCGACCAGGTGCAGGCTTTCCTGCCGTCGCCGATGGCGACCGCGACGGCGATGTACCACTCCGGCAAGAATCCGCTGCGCAAGGTCACGCGCAGCAGCGAGGACGTCGTCATTCCGAAAGGCCTCAAGGTGCGCCGGCTGCACAAGGCTTTCCTGCGCTACCACGATCCCGAGAACTGGCCGATGCTGCGCGAGGCGCTGCGGCGCATGGGCCGGGCCGACCTGATCGGTTCCGGCAAACGCCAGCTGATCCCGTCCTTCCAGCCGGCAGGCACCGGGCTGAAACCGGAAGGTGCGCGCAAGCCGGCCAAATACCAGTCTTTCCGCACCCAGCACACGGGCCTGCCGCCGGCGCCGCAAGGCCGCGACCGCAAACCTGCCAGCGGCAGGCCGAAAGCGCGTTCCGCAAAACCGCGCTAGGCGGCCGCCGTCTGCCGGCGTTTCAGCAGGGATGCGGTGCCCACCACCAGCAGGTCGAGTACGCAGTAAAACGCGCCTGCCGCAAGCGGCGGGTTGAGCGTGGCGAGGCCCAGCCAGGGCACTTCTCGGTTCCAGGTCCAGTTGCCGAGCGCGGTGCCGAAGATTTCCATCGCCAGCGCCAGCATGAACATCACCGCATACAGCTTGCGCGCGCGGCTCAAGGCCATGCAGGCCAGCAGCAGGGCGAACAGCGGCGGTCCGAGGGTGTCACTGCCGATCCAGGCCAGTGCGATGATCACCGGGGCGGTTGCCAAGGGCACCGCCATGGTGATCCAACCGGGGAGCCTCGCGGCGAGTGTGACGCCCAGCGCAAACAGCAGCGCGTGGCCGGGCGGCACGAACAGCGGAATGTTGCCGAGCCGGTAGTCGTAAAGGCCCCAGACCAGTGACAGGAAAATTTCGCCGAGGCTGGCGTAAACCACGCAGGCAATCAGCTTGGCGCGCTCGGCGCTGGCGGAGCGGGCAATCCAGTACAGCAGCAGGGCCCAGGCTGCGAGGCTGACTGCAGCCTGGCCCCAGGGCCTGACGTGCTGGTCGATGATCAGCCCGAACACGATCAGGGCAACGATCAGCCAGCAGGACGGGGGTGCCGCGGAGCTGCGCGGGGCCAGCAGGGCCCGTAGTGTGGAAACGGCGGCATTCATGAGGGCCGGGGAGCATACCATCGCCCTGTCGGCGGAATGTTCCTGTTCCCGCCGGCCCTATACTCAAGGCTTGTGCGCAGGAATTATCGGAGGAGACGGTTATGGATGGTGTGGCAGTTGTTACGGGGGCCAGTTCCGGCATCGGTGAGGCCATCGCCCAGGATCTTCTGGACCAGGGGAGGACCGTGGTGACGCTGCAGCGCCGGCCGCCGCGCATCCGGCATCCGCGCATCCTGCACCATGAGGTCGACCTGGCGGATGCGGCCTCGGCGTCCGCAGTGGCCCGCGAGGTGGCGGAGAAATACCCGGTGCGTTATCTGGTCAACAATGCCGGCGCCAACCGGCCGGGATCGCTGGAGCAGGCGACCGTCGATGACATGGATCACGTCTATGCCCTGAATGTCCGGGCGGCCATGATCCTGATCCAGACCCTGGCGCCGGGAATGCGCCAGGCCGGTTTCGGGCGCATCGTCAGCATTTCGTCGCGGGCCATACTGGGCAAGACCCAGCGTCTGGCCTATGCCGCGGGCAAGGCCGGACTTGTCGGCATGACCAGGGTGCTTTGCCTGGAGTTGGCAGGAGATGGCATCACGATCAATGCAGTTGCCCCCGGTCCGGTGGCGACCGAGCTGTTTGACAATGGCCATCCGATCGGCAGCGCCAAGCGGCAGGCGGTGATCGACAGTATTCCCGTCAAATGGGTGGGCACCCCCAAGGATGTGGCGCGTGCGGTCAGCTTTTTTCTCCATCCGGAGAGTGGATACATTTCGGGGCAGACACTGTTTGTTTGTGGCGGCAGCAGTATCAGCGGGTCGGGTGGTAACTGATTAAGTATTTGATTTTAATAATAAAAAATAGTTTGTGTGTGCTCACATATATGGTGAATTGCAGGTGATTTTCCAGGTTCGGTGACCGGCATTGCCGGCGGTCCGGCGGCTCGTCGGTCCTGGAGATGCAGCCCAGGCCGGGTGCGGGACATTTTCTCGTCAGTCGGCACATGGACACCTTGCGGTCG
>JAEYXO010000338.1 GCA_023431245.1 Pseudomonadota bacterium
CGTCGTGGCAGTAATCGTCGGGCAGCAGCGCCGGTGCGTGCAGGTTGATTTCGGTGGTGACGCCCAGCGGTGCATCGAGGTTGGGTTCCTTGCCGTCCTTCAGCGACTTCACCGCGGCGTCGAGCATCGCGCAGTAGAGGTTGAAGCCGACTTCCTGCATTTCGCCCGACTGCGAATCGCCCAGCACCTCGCCGGCGCCGCGGATCGCGAGGTCGTGCATCGCCAGGAAAATTCCCGATCCCAGTTCCTCCATCGCCTGGATCGCCTCGAGCCGCTTTTTAGCGGCGGGCGTGATGTTGCCCTCGTCGGGAAGCAGCAGGTAGGCATAGGCCTGGTGGTGAGAGCGGCCGACGCGGCCCCGCAGCTGGTGCAGCTGGGCGAGGCCGAAGCGGTCGGCGCGGTTGATGATGATGGTGTTCGCAGTCGGGATGTCGATGCCGGTTTCGATGATGGTGGTGCACAGGAGCACGTTGAAGCGGCCCTGGTAGAAATCGCGCATCGCCAGTTCCAGCTCGCGCTCGCGCATCTGGCCGTGTGCGATCCGCACCCGCGCCTCGGGCAGCAGCTTTGTCAACTCCTCCTCGACGCCGCGGATGGTGTCGATGTCGTTGTGCAGGAAATACACCTGGCCGCCGCGCTTCAGTTCACGCAGCACGGCCTCGCGAATGAGGGATTTCGCATAACGCGAGACGAAGGTCTTGATCGCCAGCCGCCGCTGCGGCGCGGTGGCGATCACCGAGAAGTCGCGCAGTCCCTCCAGCGACATCGCCAGCGTGCGCGGGATCGGCGTCGCGGTCAGCGTCAGCACGTCGACTTCCGCGCGCAGCGCCTTCAGCTGTTCCTTCTGCCGCACGCCGAAGCGGTGCTCCTCGTCGATGATCACCAGGCCGAGGTTCTTGAATTTGACGTCCTTGCTGACCAGCTTGTGGGTGCCCACCGCGATGTCGATGCGGCCCTCGGCCAGCCCCTTCAGCGCGTCCGTGGTCTCCTTGGCGCTGCGGAAACGCGACAGTTCCGCGACCTTCACAGGCCAGTCGGCGAAGCGGTCGCTGAAGGTGTTGAAATGCTGTTCCGCGAGCAGCGTGGTCGGCACCAGCACGGCGACCTGCTTGCCGTCGGCGACCGCGACGAAGGCGGCACGCAGCGCGACCTCGGTCTTGCCGAAACCGACGTCGCCGCAGACGAGGCGGTCCATCGGCTTGCTGCTCTTCAGGTCCTCGATCGTGGCGTTGATTGCCGCCGCCTGGTCCGCGGTCTCCTCGAAGGGGAAACCCTCGGCGAAGGCTTCGTAGTCATGGGGTTTCAGTTTGAAGGCGTAACCCTCGCGCGCCGCGCGCTGCGCGTAGAGCGCCAGCAGTTCCGCCGCGGTGTCGCGCACCTGTTTCGCCGCCTTGCGCTTGGCCTTGTCCCACTGGCCGCTGCCCAGCTGGTGCAGCGGCGCCTGGTCGGCGGCCGCGCCGCTGTAGCGGCTGATGAGGTGCAGGCTCGACACCGGCACATAGAGCTTGGCGTCGTTGGCGTATTCCAGCGTCAGGAATTCGGTCGGCCCTTCGCCCAAGTCCATGGTCTGCAGGCCGAGGTAGCGGCCGATGCCGTGCTGCTCGTGGACCACCGGATCGCCGACCTTGACCTCGGAGAGGTCGCGCAGCATGCCCTCGGGGGAGGTGCGCTTCGCGTCGCGCACCGCGCGCTGTCGCACCTGCGAGGCATAAAGTTCGTTCTCGGTGATGACCGCGACATTTGCCGCGACATCGATGTAACCCGCCTGCAGCGGCGCGACACCGAGCATGAAGCGCGCATCGGCCGTGGTGAATGCCGCCCAGTCCGCGGCCTGTTCCGGCTTCAGTCCGTACTCGCGGAAATACTCGAGCATGGTTTCGCGCCGGCCCAGCGTTTCGGCCAGCGCGAGCACGCGGCCGGGAAAGGTTTCGCTGAACGTGCGCAGCCGGTGCAGCGGATCGTCGGCGCGGCGCTCGACATGCAGTGGCGGCAGGGCTGCAGTAGCGTTTATTTGTAAGTTATTGTTTTTATTGATATTTTTATCGTTTTCCGAGGAGGCGCCAGTCACCGCCGTCGTCACCACCGCCAGATCAACCCGCGCAAAACCCTTGATCGCCCCGAAAAACGCGTCCTCGGTCAGGAACAGTTCCTGCGGCGGCAGCACCGGATTGGCGAGGTCGCCGCGCACCATCGCATGCCGGCCGCGGGTGTCGGCCCAGAATTCGTCGATGGCCTCGTTGATGCCCGGCCGCAGGCAGAGCGTGGTGTCCTGCGGCAGGTAGTCGGTCAGCAGCGCGGTCTTGTCGAAAAACAGCGGCAGGAAATATTCGATGCCGGCGGTGGGGATGCCTTTCGACACATCCTTGTAGACCTGGCTGCGCGAAGGGTCGCCCTCGAAACGCTCGCGGAAACGCTGGCGGAAGGCGGTGCGCGCGGCCTCGTCCATCGGAAACTCGCGCGCCGGCAGCAGCCGCACCTCCGGCACTTTCATGATCGAGCGCTGGCTGTCGATGTCGAAGCTGCGGATCGAATCGATGACATCGTCGAAGAGATCGATGCGATAGGGCAGCGGGCTGCCCATCGGGTAGAGGTCGATCAGCCCGCCGCGGAAGCTGTATTCGCCGGGCGCGACGACCTGGGTCACCGCGTTGTAGCCGGCGAGTGTCAGTTGCAGCCGCAGCGCGTCGGGCCCGAGTTTCGCGCCCTGCCTGAAATAGAAGGTGTTGGCGGTGATGTACTCGACCGGCGCGAAGCGGTAGAGCGCGGTGGTCACCGGCACCAGCGCGATGTCGAAATCGCCGCGCGCGATCTGGCACAGCGTCGCCAGCCGCTCCGATACGAGGTCGTGGTGCGGCGAGAAATGATCGTAGGGCAGTGTCTCCCAGTCCGGCAGCAGGTGGATGCGCAGTTGCGGCGCGAAAAAGGGAATCTCCTGCAGCAGCCGCTGCGCCTGCCAGGCGTTCTCGGTCAGCACCAGCAGCGGACGAGCGCGGGCCGCCAGCGCGGCCAGGAGGGGGGCGTCGCTGGAGCCATGGAGCGGAGCGGTGCTGCTGCGCTGCCCGG
>JAEYXO010000365.1 GCA_023431245.1 Pseudomonadota bacterium
CGTTCCAGCACCCGCGCCGCATGCTCCAGCTTGGTCTGCTCGACCTGGCGCGAACGCTCCACCTGCCCCATCGCCTGCTGCAGCTCGTCCCGCCGCAGGCTGGCACTCCGCCAGCTTTCCTCGACCACAGGCAGCTTGCCGCGCTCCTCGGCGATACGGGCTTCACAGTCGGCGATGCGCTGCCCGGCCTGCGCCTGTTCTTCCTGCCACTGTGCGAGACTGGCCTGCGCCTGCTCCAGCTGTGTTTCCGAGGATGCCAGCTGGCTGCCCAGTCCGCCGATCTGCTGCTCGACCCGGCTGCGGTTCTCGCGGATATGCGCAATCTGCTGTTCCAGGCGTGCGATTTCAGCATTGGTTTCGTACAGCGCGCCCTGGGCGGCATGCACTTCGTCGCCGGCACGGTAATGTCCGTTGCGCAGTTCCTCGAGCCGGCGTTCGGCATCGCGCAGGCGCGCGGTTTCCGCCTCCAGCTCGTTGCCCAGCCGCTCAATGTCACGGGCATGGCGGTTGCGCGTTGCCGCCGATTCCTGGCGCCGCGCAAACCACAGCAGCTGCTGGGTGCCGGTAACCTCGGCCTGCAGCGCGTGGTATCGCGTCGCCACCTCGGCCTGCGCCTGCAGGTGGGTCAGCTGCTTGTCCAGTTCCTGGCGGATGTCCTCGACCCGCGCCAGGTTCTCGCGGGTATCGCGCAGGCGCAGTTCGGTTTCGCGGCGGCGTTCGCGGTACTTGGATACGCCCGCGGCCTCCTCCAGGAAAACCCGCAGCTCCTCCGGCTTCGCCTCGATGACCCGGGAAATCATGCCCTGCTCGATGATGGCGTAGGCGCGCGCGCCAAGGCCGGTGCCGAGGAAAATGTCCGCCACGTCGCGGCGGCGGACATGGATGTTGTTGATGTAATACGAGGAATCGCCGTCGCGCTCGAGCATGCGCTTGACCGAGATCTCGGCATAACTCGACCATTGTCCGGCGGCCTTGCCCAGGCTGTTGTCGAACACCAGTTCGACGCTGGCACGATTAACCGGCTTGCGGTCACCCGAACCGTTGAACAGCACGTCCTGCATGGTCGCACCGCGCAGGTGTTTCGCCGAGGTCTCCCCGAGCACCCAGCGCACCGCGTCGATGATGTTGGATTTGCCGCAGCCGTTGGGCCCGACCACGCCCACCAGTTGCCCCGGTACGGGGATGTGGGTCGGGTCAACGAAGGATTTGAAACCGGCGAGGTTGATTTGCTTGAGGCGCAAGGTGCTGATCTGCCAAGAAAAAGTTGTAAGGCAAGGCCAAACGGGTAGAATTCAGCGCGCATTTTAACTGATTGACTCGCCCGACAGATACCGCACGCTCATGCCGACGCAGCCCTCGCGACAACTCGAAACCTTCGCCAATCCGGCGCCCGCGCGCGACTTCCGGATTCACATGGAAATACCGGAGTTTACGTGCCTGTGCCCGAAGACCGGGCAGCCCGACTTCGCGACGCTGATCCTCGACTACGTGCCTGACCGCCTGTGCGTGGAGTTGAAAAGCCTGAAACTCTATGTCTGGTCCTTCCGCAACGAAGGCGCCTTCCACGAAGCGGTGACCAACCGCATCCTCGATGACCTGGTGCGCGCAACACGGCCCCGCTTCATGCGCCTGACCGCGCGCTTCTATGTGCGCGGCGGCATATTCACGACGGTCACCGTGCAACATGCCAAACGCGGCTTCAAGCCGGCCGCGATGCCGGACATGCCCTTGCTGGAACCCGGCAACCCCGTGCGCTGACGGCCTCCGCGGCCATACCAAGCTTCCAGCCGACGTGAATCCCCGCCTCGAACTGCTGCAGAGTTACCCTTTCCAGCGTCTCGCCACCCTGCTGGCCGGGCATGCGCCGCCGGCGGGCCTCAGGCCGGTGGCCCTCCATATCGGCGAACCCAAACACCCGACGCCGGCCTTCATCCGCGACACGCTGGTCGCCGGACTGGACGGGCTCTCGGTTTACCCGGCCACGCTGGGCACCGACGCACTGCGCCAAGCCATCGCACAGTGGATAGGCCGGCGTTACGGCATCACCGCCCCGGATCCGGCCACGCAGGTGCTGCCGGTCAACGGCAGCCGCGAGGCCCTGTTCTCCTTCGTGCAGGCCGTCGTCGACACCAGCCGCGGCACGCCGGCGGTGGTCTGCCCCAACCCGTTCTACCAGATTTACGAAGGCGCGGCGCTGCTCGCCGGCGCCGAACCGCAGTTCATCAACAACCTGCCGGCGGAGGACTACGCCTTTGATCCGGCGCAGTTGCCGGAGGAAATCTGGCGCCGGGCGCAACTGATGATTGTCTGCTCGCCCGGCAACCCGACCGGCAAGGTGCTGGATCTGGCGGACTGGCAGAGGCTATTCGAACATGCCGACCGCCACGGCTGCGTGATCGCCTCCGACGAGTGTTATTCCGAAATCTATTTTGACGAGGCGAAACCGCCGCTGGGCGCGCTGGAAGCGGCAGTGAAACTGGGCCGCAATGACTTCCGCAACCTGGTGGTGTTCTCAAGCCTGTCGAAACGCTCCAACGTGCCCGGCATGCGCTCGGGCTTCGTCGCCGGCGACGCGGCCATTCTCAAGAAATACTATCTCTACCGCACCTACCACGGCGGCGCGATGAGCCCGCCGGTTCAGGCCGCCAGCATTGCCGCCTGGCAGGACGAGGCCCATGTGCTTGAAAACCGCAGGCTCTACCTCGAAAAATTCCGCTCGGTCATTGATATCCTGAAGCCTGCACTGCCCGCCGAATGGCCCGATGCCGCGTTCTACCTGTGGCTGCAGACGCCGATCGACGACGTCGAATTCACCCGCCGGCTGCATGCCGCGGAAGGCGTCAGCGTGCTGCCTGGCAGTTATCTGGCGCGTGCAGCGCGCGGCGTGAATCCCGGGGTCAACCGCGTGCGCATCGCACTGGTCGCCTCCGTCGCCGAATGCACCGAAGCCGCGCAGCGTCTGCGCCGTTTCGCAGCCTCACTGTAATCCACCAAGGAAGATCATCATGCAAAAACTGCAGAGCACCATCGAACAGGCCTGGGAAAACCGCACCGACCTGTCACCCTCCAAGGCGCCGGCCGACGTGCGCGCCGCGGTGGATGAGACCATCGCCCTCCTCGACGCGGGCACGCTGCGCGTCGCCGAAAAGAAGAACGGCCAGTGGCAGACCAACGAATGGGCCAAGAAGGCGGTGCTGCTGTCCTTCCGCCTGCAGGACAACGCGGTGATGCAGGACGGCACCAGCCGCTATTTCGACAAGGTTCCGCCGAAATTCGCAAACTACGACGATGCGGCTTTCCGCGCCGGCGGCTTCCGCGTGGTGCCGCCCGCGGTCGCGCGCCGCGGCTCGTACATCGCAAAAAACGTGATCCTGATGCCCTCCTACGTCAACATCGGCGCCTAAGTCGACGAGGGGACGATGGTCGACACCTGGGCCACTGTCGGCTCCTGCGCCCAGATCGGCAAGAACGTGCATCTCTCCGGCGGCGTCGGCATCGGCGGCGTGCTGGAGCCGCTGCAGGCCAATCCGACGATCATCGAGGACAACTGCTTCATCGGAGCGCGCTCGGAAATCGTCG
>JAEYXO010000141.1 GCA_023431245.1 Pseudomonadota bacterium
TTGAGTGCGCTGACGGGTGACGGAGTCGACCTGCTGCGTTCCGCCATCGGCGAACACGCCCTGGACGCGGCGCGTCCGGGCCAACCTGAAGCTGCCTGACCAATCCTGCCCGACCCCATGACCGAAATTTCCCCGAGCTTCCGTGAACGCCTGAAAAACGGTCTGGCCAGAATGCTGGCGCCGTTGCTGTCCCTGAATGATCCGCAGTGGGGGCGCCGCCCCGGCGGCAGCAACCAGGGGCCGCCTGACCTGGACGAAATCTGGCGCAACCTCAACCGCAAGCTGAACCGCCTGCTGGGCGGCAAGGGTGGCGGCAGTGACGGCGGTGGTGCTGCGGGCGGCGGCGGGCCGTCGCCCGGCGCCGTGGGTGGCGGGGCGGGCCTGCTGGCCGGCCTTGTTGCCGTGGTCTGGCTTGCCAGCGGCTTCTACATCGTCAACGAAGGCCAGGAAGGCGTGGTGCTGCGTTTCGGCAAATTCGTGGAGACCACTCAGCCCGGACCGCGCTGGCATCTGCCGTACCCGATTGAGTCCGCCGAGGTCGTCAATGTGAAGCAGGTGCGCACGGTTGAAGTCGGCTACCGCAACAACGTCAAGAGCAAGGTGCTGAAGGAGGCGCTGATGCTGACCGACGACGAGAATATCGTCGACGTGCAGTTCGCCGTCCAGTACGTGCTGAAGAGCCCGAATGATTACCTGTTCAATCACAGGTCGCCTGATGACTCCGTGCTGCAGGCCGCGGAAACGGCCATCAGGGAAATCGTCGGCCGCAGCAGCATGGACTTCGTGATTTTCGAGGGCCGCGCTGAAGTGGCCGCACGTGCCCAGAAATTGATGCAGGAAATCCTCGACCGTTACGGCACCGGCATCAGCATCAGCAAGGTGACGATGCAGAACGCGCAGCCGCCGGAACAGGTGCAGGCGGCATTCGATGACGCCGTGAAGGCCGGGCAGGACCGGGAGCGCCAGAAAAACGAGGGCGAGGCCTATGCCAACGACGTGATTCCGCGTGCGCGAGGCATGGCTGCGCGACTGATCCAGGAAGCCGAAGGTTACCGCAGCAGGGTGATCGAGCAGTCCCAGGGTGATGCGTCTCGCTTCCGCCAGATTGTCGTCGAATACAACAAGGCACCGCAGGTCACCCGCGACCGCCTCTATATCGACGCGATGCAGCAGATCATGAGCAACACCAGCAAGGTGCTGGTTGACCAGAAGAGCGGCAGCAACCTGCTGTACCTGCCGCTGGACAAGCTGATGCAGGCGCAGTCCGCGGGGGCGGGTGAGCCCCCCGTGATCAAGCCGCCGGAAACCGCGCCTGCGGACAGCGCTGCGCGCGGCCGCGAGGCTTTCCGCAGCCGTGACCGTGAGGTGCGTCAATGAAGCAGAATTTCGGAGGAGTCGTGATCGGCGCGGTGGTCCTGGCGCTGGTGGTCGCGATGTCGATGTTCGTCGTCGACCAGCGCCAGAATGCCATCGTGTTCCGCCTCGGCGAAGTGGTGGCGATCAAGAAGGATCCCGGCCTGTATTTCAAGGTTCCGCTGCTCGACAACGTGCGTTTCTTTGACGTGCGCATCCTGACCATCGACACGCCCGAACCGGAACGTTTCCTGACCTCGGAAAAGAAGAACGTGCTGGTCGACCTGTTCGTCAAGTGGCGCATCACCGACGTGCGCAATTATTTCACCTCGGTGGGCGGCGACGAATCGAATGCTCAGAGAAGGCTGCTGCAGACCATCAATGACGGCCTGCGCGCCGAGTTCGGCAACCGGACGGTGCATGACGTGGTGTCCGGCGAGCGCGACAAGATCATGGACCTGATGCGCAAGAAGGCCAATGAGGACGCGGTCAAGATCGGTGTCGAGGTGCTGGACGTGCGCCTGAAGCGTGTCGACCTGCCGCAGGAGGTCAGCGAGTCGGTGTACCGCCGGATGGAGGCCGAACGCAAGCGGGTGGCCAACGAGCTGCGCTCGACCGGCGGCGCCGAATCGGAAAAAATCCGCGCCGATGCCGACAAGCAGCGCGAGGTCATCCTCGCGGAGGCTTACCGCGACGCGCAGCGGATCAAGGGTGAAGGCGACGCGAAGGCGGCGGCGAATTACGCCAGGGCCTACGAAGTCAACCCGGAGTTCTACGCGTTCTACCGCAGTCTCGAAGCGTATCGCGCGAGTTTCAAGAACAGGAACGACATCCTGGTCCTGGAGCCCAATTCCGAATTTTTCAGGTACCTGAAATCAGGCGGCAAAACCGGCGGCAAATGACCGGGAGTACCACCGGTCCGTTTGCTGCGGCGGGCCGGCGTCCGGCGCATGGCTGACAGCCTGCTCGCGGCGGTGGCCCTGATGCTGGTGATCGAGGGATTGCTGCCGTTCCTGCTGCCGGCCGCCTGGCGGGACACCTTCCGGCGGTTGATCGAGCTCAGTGACGGTCAGTTGCGCTTCATCGGGCTGGCATCGATGCTGGCCGGGCTGGCGCTGCTGTACTTTGCGCTGCACTGATTCCCCAAACTTCTATAATGCGCGTTTGTGCCTGAACGCGCCCTGAATGCCCATGCCATGAGAACCTGGCTGCTGCCCGAATACATTGAAGACGTTCTGCCCGACGAAGCACGCCGGGTTGAGCGCGTACGCCGGCTGATTCTGGATGATTTTGCGGTCCACGGGTACGAACTGGTGATGCCGCCGCTGCTCGAATACGTCGATTCGCTGCTGACCGGCACCGGGCACGACCTGGACCTGCAGACCTTCAAGCTGGTCGACCAGTTGTCGGGGCGGATGCTCGGCGTGCGCGCGGACATCACGCCGCAGGTGGCACGCATCGATGCGCATCTGCTCAACCGCAGCGGCGTGACCCGGCTCTGTTATGCGGGAAGCGTGCTGCGCACGCGTCCTGACGGCCTGAACCGCACGCGGGAGCCGCTGCAGATCGGGGCCGAGATCTACGGCCACAGCGGCATCGAGAGCGATGTCGAAGTGCAGCGCCTGATGTTGCGCGCCCTGCGGCTGGCGGGAGTCCGCGAAATCTCGCTGGATATCGGCCATGTCGCGGTGTTCCGTGCCTTGCTGCGCCGCGCCCGGGCATCGCGGGAACTGGAGTCCGGCCTGTTCCAGGCGATGCAGGCCAAGGATGCGCCGGCGATCACGGCCCTGGCGCGTGGTCTGGATCGTGTCACCCGCGACGCGCTGGCAGCCTTGCCCGGGCTTTATGGCGGGCCGGAGGTGCTGGCGCGCGCACGCCGGGTGCTGCCGCCGTTGCCGGAAATCCGCGCTGCGCTGCGTGACCTGGCCGCGCTGTCCCGGCAATTCGCCGACCTGGTACCGATCCGCAGCTTCGATCTCGGTGAATTGCGCGGCTACCACTACCACAGCGGCGTCGTGTTTGCGGCCTATGCGAATGCGCGTCCCAACGCGCTGGCGCAGGGCGGGCGTTACGACGAGGTGGGCAAGGCTTTCGGCCGCGCGCGTCCGGCGACCGGTTTCAGCATGGATTTGCGCGAGCTGGTGGCAGCAGGGAATGACACCTCACGCCAGTCGCGGGTTCTGGCGCCGTACCGGCCGGATGACCGCGTGCTGCAGCAGCGCATTGCAGTCCTGCGCGGCCGGGGTATGGTGGTGGTCGAGGATTTGCCGGGGCATGCGCGCCACCGCGCTGAACTGGCTTGCGACCGGGAACTGGTGCGGCGCAAAGGGCGCTGGGTTATCCAGAAAATTGCTTAGATTTATTGTATAATTATTTGATTTTTAATAAAAATTTATCCGGCATCGCATTGTCGGAGTGATCAGCAAAGGCAAGGTTATGAGCAGGAATGTGGTGGTAATCGGCACCCAGTGGGGTGACGAAGGCAAGGGCAAGATCGTCGACTGGCTGACCGACCGCGCCCGCGGTGTCGTGCGTTTCCAGGGCGGCCACAATGCCGGGCATACCCTGGTCATCAACGGCAGGAAAACCGTGCTGCACCTGATCCCGTCGGGCATCCTGCGCGACAAGGTGGCCTGCTACATCGGCAATGGTGTGGTGATTTCGCCGGAAGCCCTGCTCGAGGAAATCGATACCCTGAAAGCTGCCGGCGTCGACGTTGCCGGCCGGCTTAAAATCAGCGAGGCCTGTCCGCTGATCCTGCCGCACCACGTCGCGCTCGACCGCGCCCGCGAGGCGGCCAAGGGTGCGGGCAAGATCGGCACCACCGGACGCGGCATCGGCCCCGCCTACGAGGACAAGGTTGCACGCCGGGCCATCCGCCTGCAGGACCTGTTCTACCGCGAACGCTTCGCCGCGAAACTGGGCGAAGTGCTGGACTTCCACAACTTCGTGCTGAAGAACTATTTCAAGGCCGAGCCCGTGCCGTTCCAGAAGACGCTGGACGACACCCTGGCTTTTGCCGAACGCATCAAGCCGATGGTGGCGGACGTGCCGCGGCTGCTGTTCGAGGCCCAGCAGGCCGGCGACAACCTGCTGTTCGAAGGCGCGCAGGGCACGCTGCTCGACGTCGACCACGGTACCTATCCATTTGTCACCTCCAGCAACTGCGTCGCAGGAGCGGCGGCTGCGGGCGCCGGCATCGGGCCGCAGAACCTGCACTATGTGCTGGGGATCACCAAGGCCTACACCACCCGCGTCGGCTCCGGTCCTTTCCCGACGGAGCTCGAGGACGACATCGGCAAACAGATCGCCACCCGCGGCAACGAATTCGGCGCCACCACCGGCCGGCCGCGGCGCTGCGGCTGGTTCGATGCGGCGGCCCTTAAACGCTCGATCCAGATCAACGGCGTGTCCGGCCTTTGCGTGACCAAACTCGACGTGCTCGACGGCATGGAAAGCGTGCAGATCGGCGTCGGCTACAGGATGAGCGGCGTCGCCCGCGACATTCTGCCGTTCGGTGCCGAACTGCTGGCCGAGTGCCAGCCGGTGTACGAGGAAATGCCGGGCTGGCAGGACAGCACGGTGGGCGTGACCCGTTTCGACGACCTGCCGCAGGCAGCGCGCAATTACCTCAAGCGCATGGAAGCGGTCTGCGGCGTGCCGATCGACATCGTGTCGACCGGAGCCGACCGCGAACACACCATTGTCCGCAGAAATCCCTTCGACTGAAACAGCCAACAAAAAGGGCGCGGTGCCGAAGCATCGCGCCCTTCTCAACTGCCGTACCGCTTTAATGCTGGTGCCCAGAAGAGGACTCGAACCTCCACGGTGTTACCCGCCAGTACCTGAAACTGGTGCGTCTACCAATTCCGCCATCTGGGCAATGAGGGCGGCATTCTAGCCCATGAAAGAAGATTCTTCAAATGAAAAAACCTAAAAAATCCGCCGCCGGCGGATCCGTTTCCCGGCGTGATGCCGATCCCTATGGCGCGCGCGAAGCCGAGCGTTATGAACACCCGGTGCCGAGCCGTGAACTGATCCTCGAAATCCTCAACGAGGCCGGCGTGCCGATGGACGAGAAGGACGTGTCCCGGCAACTGGACATCGGCAGGCGCGATCGTGAAGCCTTTGCCCGTCGCATCGCGGCGATGGAGCGCGACGGCCAGATCATGCGCAACCGCCGCGGCGACCTCTGTGTCGTCGAGAAGCTCGACCTGATCCGCGGCCGCGTCATCGGCCACAAGGACGGCTTCGGCTTTCTGCAGCGGGAGGACGAGGGTCCGGATCTGTTCCTTGGCCCGCGGGAAATGCAGAAGGTATTGCACGGCGACCGTGTGATGGCGCGCATCAGCGGCATGGACCGCCGCGGCCGCCCCGAAGGCAAAATCGTCGAAGTGCTCGAACATGGCCAGCAGCGGCTGGTCGGACGCCTGCGCGTCGAGCACGGCGTGACCTTCGTCAGCGCCGAAGACAAGCGCATCAGCCAGGAATTCGTCGTGCCTGCGGGCGAAGCAGGCAAGGCGAAGCCAGGGCAGGTAGTCAGCGTCGAAATCATTTCCCAGCCCGGCCGCCACGCGCAGCCGCTGGCACGTGTGGTCGAAGTGCTCGGCAATTACGCCGACCCGGGCATGGAAATCGAGATCGCGCTGCGCAAACATGCGCTGCCGTGGATTTTCCCGCCGGAAGCCGAGGCATTGGCGGCAAAACTGCCGAAGACGGTGCGCAGTGCCGACCACAAGGGGCGCACCGACCTGCGCGATCTGCCGCTGGTAACCATCGACGGCGAGACGGCGAAGGATTTCGATGACGCAGTCTGGTGCGAGCCCTCGGGCAACGGTTTCCGGCTGGTGGTCGCAATTGCAGACGTCAGCCATTATGTGAAAGCCGGGGACGCGCTGGACGATGAGGCGCGCAACCGCGGCAACTCGGTTTACTTCCCGCGCCGGGTGATCCCGATGCTGCCGGAAGCGCTGTCGAACGGACTGTGCTCGATCAATCCGGATGTCGAGCGTCTGGCGATGGCCTGCGACATGCAGATCGACAGCCACGGCGTGATCAGGAGCTACAAGTTTTTCCCGGCAGTGATGCGCTCGCATGCGCGTTTTACCTATACCGAAGTGGCGGCCATTCTCGAGGATGCGCGGGGTGCGGCAGCGCGGCGCCGCCGTGCGCTGGTTCCGCACCTGCAGGCCCTTTACCGTCTTTACCAGCTGCTGGCAAAGGCGCGCTCCAAACGCGGCGCCATCGATTTCGAAACCATCGAAACCCAGATGATTTTCGACGACAGGGGCAAGATCGAAAACATCGTGCCGGTGATCCGCAATGACGCCCACCGGCTGATCGAGGAGTGCATGCTGGCGGCGAACGTCTGCGCCTCCGATTTTCTGCACCAGAACCACCACCCGATGCTCTACCGGGTGCATGAAGGGCCGACGCCCGAAAAGCTCGGGGCGCTGCGCGACTTCCTGAAGGGTTTCGGCCTGCAGCTCTCCGGCGGCGATACTCCGCATGCGCTGGATTACGCCAAACTGCTGGCGAAAGTGAAGGACCGGCCGGATGCGCAGCTGCTGCAGACGGTGATGCTGCGTTCGCTGAAGCAGGCCGTCTACACGCCGAAAAACACCGGCCATTTCGGTCTGGCCTACGAGTCTTACACCCATTTCACGTCGCCGATCCGCCGCTATCCGGACCTGCTGGTGCATCGCGCGATCAAGGCGGTGCTGGCGCGGCAGAAATACGAGCCCGGCGACTGGGCGCAACTGGGTGCGCAGTGCTCGATGACCGAACGCCGTGCCGACGAGGCGACGCGCGATGTCACGGCCTGGCTCAAGTGCTATTACATGCGCGACCGTGTCGGTGAAGTATTCATGGGCAGCGTCGCCGGCGTGGCCGCCTTCGGTGCCTTCGTCGCGCTGGATGATGTCTATGTCGAAGGCCTGGTGCACATCTCGGATCTGGGCAAGGACTACTTCAAGTACGACGCTGCCAAACACGAATTGATGGGCGAACGCACTCACCAGCGTTATCGCCTCGGTGACCGGTTGCGGGTCAAGATCGCCCGCGTCGATCTCGACGGTGCCCGCATCGATTTTGTACTGGCATAAATATCATTTAAAAACAAACACTTATATAATGTCAGAACTGCAGTTGATCCACGGCTTCCACGCCGTCACCAGCCGCCTGCGCCAGCGCGAGGGCGCGGTGCGCGAGATTTACATCGACGCTTCCCGTCGTGACCAGCGCGCGCGCGACCTGCTGGCGCTGGCCGCATCCCGCGGCGTGCGGGTGATTCCTGTGGACGCGAAGCGGCTCGACGGCATGGCCGGACAGGCACGTCACCAGGGTGTGGTGGCGAAAGTCGAGCCGGTGCGCATGCC
>JAEYXO010000404.1 GCA_023431245.1 Pseudomonadota bacterium
GTCTCGGCATCGGTGACACGCATGCCCTGGATGAATTCGCCCTTCTTGCCGACGCGTTTCAGCAGGTCGTCGATCTGCGGCCCGCCGCCGTGGACCACCACCGGGTTCATGCCGCCCACCTTCAGCAGCACCACGTCGCGGGCGAAACCCTCCTTCAGCGCCGGATCGGTCATCGCGTTGCCGCCGTACTTGATGACGATGGTCTTGCCGTGGAAACGCTGGATGTAGGGCAGCGCTTCGGCGAGGGTCTTGGCCTTGGCGGCGGCGTTGCTGGGAGACAATGGCATGGAAAATCCCTGAAGGCAGGATAAATGAGCGGACAGGTGTGAGGGTTCACTCATTTTACCCGACGACAAAAAAAAACGGCAGGCCTTTCGGCCCGCCGTTTTCCCTTCCGGTACTGCGCCGCGTGTCAGTTGATCGACAGGCGCTTTGCGGTCACTGCGGCTTTTTTCGGCAGCGTCAGTTCCAGCACGCCGTCGGCATATTTCGCGGTCGCCCTGTCCTCGTCCACCGGCTGGCCCAGCGTGAAGGCACGATAGACCTTGCCGTAATGGCGCTCGGCTCGCAGCACGCGTTCGCCTTCCTTCACTTCGCGCTCGTTGCGGGTCTCCGCGCTGATCGCGACCTGCTCGGCATCGATGGTGACGTGGATGTCTTCCTTTTTCACGCCGGGGATCTCGGCGTGCACGACATAGTCCTTGTCGTTCTCGCGGACGTCGACGCGGATCGCCTGTGCCGCCTGGGGCGCGCCCTCGAAGGCCATCGGGCGCACGAAAAAGCCGCGCAGCAGTTCGTCGAACGAGTCGTCAAACGGGGTAAAGCGGGTAACATTGACCATGATCAGTCTCCTTGAATTCGTTGCGGCGCAGGGCGCCGATGCTTCAAATATGGGTGTCCCGGAATTCTTTTCAAGAGTACCGGCAGATGCTGATGGATTATGTTGTAAGTATTTGTTTTTAAACGATTTTTTATACATTTCCCAGTGACCGGCATTCCCGAACCGGCAGCCATCGAAGGCGAGCGCGGCTACCTGCTGCGTTATGCGCGGCTGCAGCTGCGCAATCCGGCGCAGGCCGAAGATGCGGTGCAGGAAACACTGCTCGCCGCGATCGAGGGGGCTGCACGCTTTTCCGGCAAGTCGTCACTGCGCACCTGGCTCACCGGCATCCTCAAGCACAAGATCATCGACCAGCTGCGCCGCAGCGCCCGCGAGCAGCCCTTCACCGCAGCCGGCGATGACCGCGGCGAGGCGGAGGCCATCGATGCCCTGTTCGCCGGCGACGGCCACTGGCGCGGGATGCCGGCGGACTGGGGCGACCCGGACGCCGCGCTGGAGAACAGCCGTTTCCGCGCCGCGCTTGAACAATGCCTGCAGCGCCTGCCCGAGCGCACGGCGCGGGTGTTCGCGATGCGCGAGGTCATGGAAATGTCCACCGCGGAAATCTGTCAGGAATTGCGGATCACGGCGACCCATTGCTGGGTCATGCTGCACCGGGCGCGGCTGACCCTGCGCGAATGCCTGGAAATGACCTGGTTCGACCCGCCACGCCGATGATGACGTCCTGCAAAAAAGCATCCGAACTGATGTCCCAGGGACAGGACCGGGCGCTTGGAACATTCGAGGGCCTGCAGCTGCGGCTGCACCTTCTGATCTGCGAACGTTGCCGCAGGGTCACCCGCCATCTCCGGTTCCTGCGCAGGGCAATCCGCCGCCACCGCGACGGCGGCTGAAGCGGACCGCGAGGAACTTCTGCGGCGGCGGCGAAGTCTGCCTTTGGGTGCGCCCGCACTCCCGACATATAATCAGGACTTTTCCGCCCATGAAACGTTTATTCCTCGCCGCACTGCTCGGCCTCTTCACGCTGCAATCCTGGGCACAGGTGCAGCCGCCCGCCCCCGCCGTCGAAGCCCGCGCCTGGCTGCTGTTTGACGTCAACAGCGGCCAGGTGCTCGCCAGCCGCAACGCCAGCGACCGCTTCGAGCCGGCTTCGCTGACCAAGCTGATGACCGCCTACCTCGTGTTTGGCGCGCTGAAGCAGAAGTCGCTGAAACCCGAGCAGGTGGTGCCGGTGTCGACCCGCGCCTGGAAAGCCGAGGGCTCGCGCATGTTCATCGAGCCGAACAAGCCGGTCACCGTCGACGAACTGCTGCGCGGCATGATCATCCAGTCCGGCAACGATGCCAGCATCGCGCTGGCCGAGGCCGTTGCGGGCAGCGAGGAAGTCTTCGCGCAGATGATGAACCGCGAAGCGAAGCGGCTCGGCATGAACAACACGAATTTCACCAACGCCACGGGCCTCACCGCGCCACAGCTGCACTCCTCGGCCGAGGATCTCGCGAAGCTGGTGGTGGCGCTGATCCGCGACTACCCCGAGCACTACGCGCTGTATTCGCAGAAGGAATACCGCTACAACAACATCAGCCAGGCCAACCGCAACCGGCTGCTGTGGCTCGATCCGACGGTCGACGGCGTGAAGACCGGCTACACGGAGAATGCCGGCTATTGCCTGGTCACCTCCGCGCGGCGCGGCGAACGGCGGCTGGTGTCCGTGGTCCTCGGCACCGCCTCGGAATCGGCGCGCTCCACCGAAAGCCAGAAGCTGCTGAACTGGGGCTTCCAGTTCTATGACAGCGTGAAGCTTTACGCCGCCGGCCAGCCGGTCACCAGCCTGCGGGTGTGGAAGGGCGCCTCCAGCACGCTGAAGGCCGGTTTCACCAGCGACCTCTACGTCGCGGTGCCGAAGGGCCAGGGCGACAAGGTGAAAGCCGTCGTCGAGAGCCTGCAGCCGCTGCTGGCGCCGGTGAATCCAGGCCAGCGCGTGGGCATGCTGAAAATCGAAATCGACGGCAGGCCGCATGCCGAACTGCCGGTGGTGGCGCTTGAAAGCGTGCCGGTCGCCGGCATTTTCGGCCGCGCCTGGGACAGCCTGCGCCTGCTGTTCAAATAGGCCGGCGCGGAGCAGACTCCCAACTTGAATCCCGGACGGAAGAACCCACAGCCATGAGCGACATCGTTTACCTCAACGGAAAATTCATGCCGATCGAGGAGGCCCATGTGCCGGTGCTCGACCGCGGCTTCATCTTCGGCGACGGGGTCTATGAGGTGATCCCGGTCTACTCGAAACATCCGTTCCGGCTCGCCGAGCACCTGCGCCGGCTGCAGTACAGCCTCGACAAGATCCGCATCGACAACCCGATGAACGATGCCGAATGGACGCGGCTGATCGGCGAAATCATCCAGCGCAACGCCGGCGAGGACCAGTCGGTCTACCTGCAGGTCACCCGCGGCGTCGCGAAGCGCGACCATGCCTTCCCGAAGGGCGTCAAACCGACGGTGTTCATGATGAGCAATCCGCTGGTGACCCCGGCACCGGCGCTGGTCGAATCCGGCGTTGCCTGCGTCACCGCCCAGGATTACCGCTGGCTCAACTGCGACATCAAGTCGGTGTCGCTGCTGGGCAACTGCCTGCTGCGCCAGCTCTCGGTCGACGCCGGTGCCGCCGAAACCATCCTGTTCCGCGACCGACAGCTGACCGAAGCCTCGGCCAGCAACGTCTTTGTCGTCCGCGACGGCGTGCTGCTGACGCCGCCCAAGGACAACCTGGTGCTGCCCGGCATCACCTACGACGTGGTGCTGGAAATCGCGCGGGCGCGCGAGTTCCAGGTCGAGGTGCGCGCGGTCAGCGAGGCCGAGGTCCGCGGGGCCGACGAGATCTGGGTCACCTCATCGACCAAGGAGGTGCTGGCCGTGACCACGCTCGACGGCAAGCCGGTCGGCGACGGCAGGCCGGGACCGCTGTTCCGGCGCATGCACGCGCTGTACCAGCAGTTCAAGCGGGATCACATGAGAAAAGCGGCTTGAGCACCACGCCCGGCATCCCGGAACCGTCGCTGATCGAATACCCCAGCGACTTTCCGCTGAAAATCCTCGGCCACACGCAGCCCGGCTTTGCCCAGGCCATTGCCGCCGTGGTCAAGAAACACGCGCCGGATTTCGACGAATCCACGCTGACGATGCGCGCCAGCAAGAAGGGCAAGTACCTCAGCATCACCTGCGTCATCCGCGCCACATCGCGCGGACAGCTCGATGCGCTCTACCAGGAACTCAGCGACCACCCGATGGTGGTCATGGCGCTTTAGCCGGCGGCCCGCTCCTTCCGCGTCATTTCGGCAGTTTGCGCTTGCGCAATTCGCGCAGTTCTTCGGCGTACTCCTTGTGGAAGTCCGAACCTGAACCGGTCAGGTAGTTGCGGAAATCGGCGCAACCCTGGTGCATGCCGTCGCGGGGCTGGGCGAGTATTTCCTCGCGCTGGCCGGTGCGGTATTCGAGAATGCTGCCTTCGTACTTGCCGACATTGCGCATGTACTCGCGCTCGTCCTTCGAGGCGCCGCGAATCATCAGGGTCAGCCGCGCCTCGAGTTCATTGAGCAGGCCCTTGTGCCGGGACTGCCAGGCGGCATAGGCCTTGTCGGTCGCCCTGGCCTGCGCCGGGAACACCTGGTCGCAGGCTTCGCGCAAGGCCAGCAGCCGCTGGTGCGCAAAATAAATCCGGCTCAGCGCGGTGCCGTAGTCACCGCCGCCCTCGGCGGCCGGCGCCGTGCCGGCGCTGCCTAGCATCATGCAAATAACCCCTGCCGCCAGAGTGTGAATCCGCACTGCGTTCTCCCGATCGTCCTATAATG
>JAEYXO010000028.1 GCA_023431245.1 Pseudomonadota bacterium
CTTGGCCGACAGCTTGAACAGTTCATTGGCAAGGTGGCTCGCGGTACCGTTGCCCGCTGAACCGAAGGCGTACTTGCCCGGCTCCCTTTTGAACAGCGCGATCAGCTCCGGCAGCGTCTTGGCCGGCACTTTCGGATTGACCGCGATGATGCTGGGCTGGTCGGCGATCAGTGTCACCGGCGCAAAATCCTTCAGCACATCAAAGCCGATGTCCTTGAACAGCGCCGGGCCGATCGCCATCGTCGAGCTCGACACCAGCGCGGTGTAGCCGTCAGCCGGCGCCCTGGCAACGATCGCGGTGCCGATGGTGCCGCCTGCCCCGGGCCGGTTGTCGATGACCAGCGACTGGCCCCAGGCATCCGACAGCGCCTGGGCGGCAATGCGGGCGACGATGTCGCTGCCGCCGCCGGGCGCCAGCGGCACGACAACACGCACGGGTTTCGCGGGATAGGACTGGGTCTGGGCGGACGCCGGCACGGGCGCAGTCGCCAGGACCAGGCCGCTGGCGAGCACGGGAAGAATGCGGTTCAGCACGGTGGAACTCCTCGTCTGGAGCGGCGCGACCGCGCCGCGAACCGAGGAACACTAACCGCCGCACATGACAGGACAATGACAGCGGGCGGGCTGCCGCCCGCGGATGCCGGAGGCGTGCGCTAACGCAGCCTGCCGGGCGGTGACAGGTCCACCGCGCGCGCGCGCAGGGCCTTGTCTTCGCGCAACTGGGCCTTGAGTATCTTGTGGGTCGGGGTATGCGGCAGCTCGTCGACAAAAGCGACGAAGCGCGGCACCTTCTGCGGTGCCAGCCGCTCGCGGCACCAGTCGGCAATCTCCTGTGCGCTCACCGTAGCGCCCGGTTTCAGCGCGCAAACCACGAAAATCTCGTCCTCGCCCAGTTCCGAAGGCACGGCGATGGTCCCGGCCTCGGCCACCGCCGGATGCTCGCCGACCACGCGGTCGAGTTCGGCGGCGGCAATATTCTCGCCGCGGCGGCGGATGATGTCGCGCTTGCGCGAGATGAAGTAGTAATAACCGTCGCTGTCGCGCTTCACCAGGTCGCCGGTCTTGAACCAGCCGTCGTGGAAGGCATTTGCAGTCTGTTCGGGATCGCGGAAGTAACCCTGCATGATGATCGGGGTCTTCACCCACAGCTCGCCGGGCTCGTTGTCCGGCAGGTCACGCCCTTCGTCGTCGACCACGCGGCACTGCGCCCAGGGCCGCGCCGGATCGGGATGGCGGCCGACCGGCCCCATGCTGCCGAGTTTCTGCGGCCCCTCGAAGGGATTGCAGGTCACGCCGGGAATCTCGGTCATGCCGTAACCGCCGATGCGGTGGGGAATCCTGAATTCGGTCCTGAAGGTCTCGTCCATGCTGGCGCGCACACCGTAGACCTTGGTGATCCGGTGTTCCGGACGGAACTCGCTGCGCGGCCGGTTTCTCAGGATGCTGCCGATGGCCTCGATGATGTTGACCTCGGTGGCACCGGTGTCGACCGCGGTCTGCCAGAAGGTCGAGGCCGAGAACTTCGGCACGATGATCATGCAGGCACCGGCGGCCAGCGTGCCGGCGACCGAGTAGAACATCGCATTGATGTGGAACATCGGCAGCACGATCATCACGCGATCATCGTCCTGCAGGTAGACGCGCTGCACGAAGGCTTCGCCGCCGGTGACGAAACTCCTCTGGCTGTGCATCGCGCCCTTGGGAAATCCGGTGGTGCCCGAGGTGTAGACGATCAGGCAGGTGTCGTCGCCCTTGATGTCCCGCGGCAGATCCGCGGCCGGCGCGGTTTTCAGCAGATCGTCGAGCGCCGGGACACCGGCCGCCGCGGCATCGAGCATCACGAACCAGGCCGGCGTCTTGAGGCCGGCGGCGGCCTGGCGTGCGACGTCCAGCGTGTCCTGCGTCGCCGCCACCGCACTGACTCCGGCATGGTGCAGCACGTACTTCGCCTCCTCGACGCCGAATTCGGGATTGACCGGCACCATGATCGCGCCCAGCCGCGCCAGCGCGAACAGCATCAGCACATGGCCGTCACAGTTGCGCGCCATCACCGCCATGCGGTCGCCGTGGCCGATGCCGCGCGCCGCCAGCATGCGGGCGGCGGCATCGACGGCGCGGCCGAATTCACCCCAGGAGTGGCTGCGTTCGCGGAACACGATGAACGGCCGCGCCGGATCGCGGCCGGCGCGGCTCGCGAGCACGCCGTTCAGCGTGTAGTCGTGTTCGGGATAAAGGCGCAGGACTTCAAGCGGTTTTTTCATGATAGCCGTCAGCGTTGGTCTGCGCGAATTCTGTCATACAATCAGCGCTCGATTTTTGACCGAGTCCACATAAAGACCATGAGCTTCTTTGCCCCGCCCGAGCGTTTCACCGCCGACGTCTTTGCCGAGCTGCCGAAAAAATTCCGCCGCACGAAGGTGTCGGCCGAGCGCCTCGCCGCCGGCCGCCCCGCGCCACAAGGCGGCTGCTTCCTCGAGGGCCCGTCCTTCGACCGCAAGGGCAATCTTTATGTCACCGACATTCCCTTCGGCCGCATTTTCCGCGTCTCGCCGAAAGGCCAGTGGGATCTGGTCGTCGAATACGACGGCGAACCGAACGGCCTGAAAATCCACAGGGACGGGCGCATTTTCGTCACCGACCACAAGCGCGGCCTGATGCTGCTCGACGCCAGACGCGGCCGCATCGAGACGCTGGTCAACCGCTACAACCTGGAAACCTTCAAGGGCCTGAACGATCTGGTGTTCGCGTCCAACGGCGACCTCTACTTCACCGACCAGGGCCAAAGCGGGCTGCAGAATCCGAGCGGCGCGGTGTATCGGCTGCGCGCCAACGGCAAACTCGAACGCATCGCCGACAACATCCCCAGCCCCAATGGGCTGGTGCTCAATGCGGCGGAAAACACGCTGTTCGTCGCGGTGACCCGCGCCAACGCGGTGTGGCGGCTGCCGCTGTTGCCCGATGGCACGGTATCGCGCATGGGCGTGTTCATCCAGATGAGCGGCGGGCGCGGCCCCGACGGCATGGCGATCGACGCCGACGACGGACTGGCGGTCGCGCACCCGGACATGGGCGCGGTGTGGGTGTTCAACCACCGCGGCGAGCCGCTCTACCGCATCGACTCGCCGGGCTCGGATGTGGTGACCAACTGCGCTTTCGGCGTAAAGGACCCGCACACGCTGTACATCGTCGATTCCGAAGGCGGCGCGATCCTCAGCGCGGAACTGCCGACGCCTGGGCGGAAGATGTACGGGCTAGCTTAAGTCAAGGGAGCAACCACCACTCTCCCCTTGTGAGCCGCCGAGCAGCGCAGTCAAGCCGGGGGAAGTCGGCGAGCACTGTCTGAGCCCTCGCGCAGTTTGCGAGGGCGAGTTGCGCAGCCGCCCGGCTTGGCGAGCAGCGCAGGGAAGTCCGAAGGACCGGCGAACCAGGGTGCGGCTGCGACTCGTTAGCTGCAGGCCCGTTTGCGGGAGCAGCCGCTGCGCCCCGGTCAACGATGTTTGAACGCAGCCGCTGGCGCCCCTGCCCGCACCCCGCTGCGCGCACCGAGTCCGGGGCGCTTTTCTTTGGTGACTTTCTTTTGGGCAAGCAAAAGAAAGTCACCAGCCGCCGGGCTGCCCCCGGCGACTTTGCATTACAACAATACTGTTCGCATTCCAAAATTGAGCATCAGCGCACCAGCAGATCCACAAACTCGTTGACCGCCATCGCCTCGAGTTTTTTCTGATCCGTACAGGCGGCGACTATCGCGGCCTTCTGCTTGGCCGCGAAGGCCATCGCCGTGTTGGCGTTGAACTTCTTCATCACCGCCGGGATGCCTTCCTTGCGCCGCTTGCGGTGGCCCAGCGGGTAGTTCACTTCCGACAGCGGCGTTTTCGTGCCGTCCTTGAAGAAAACCTGAATCGAGTTGGCGTTGGTGCGTTTGGCAGGATCGTGATACTCGCGCTCGTAACGTTCGTATTCGGTCAGCCGGATTTTCGCGCGCAGCTTGTCGATGCGCGGGTCGGCGGCGATTTCGTCCTCGTAGTGCTTGGCGGTCATGTCGCCGAAGATCAGGCCGATCGCCATCATGTACTGCATGCAGTGGTCGCGGTCGGCGAAGTTGGCGAGCGGGCCGGTCTTATCGAGGATGACCATCGTCGAATTGTGTGCGCGCGCCTCGATATGGCTGATGTCGTCGAGCCGGTCTTTCACCAGCGGATGCAGCTTGATCGCCGCTTCGACGCCGGTCTGGCCGTGGAAGGCGGTCGGGTACGGAATCTTGAACAGCGTGTTCTCGATGACGTAGCTGCCCAGCGGACGCTGGAACCTGAAAGGCTTGCCCTTGAACAGCACGTCATAGAAACCCCACTTCGGCGCGGTCAGCGCCGAGGGATAACCCATCTCGCCCTTCTTTGCCATCAGCGACAGCCACACCGCCCGCGCCGAGGCATCACCCGCGGCCCAGGACTTGCGCGCACCGGTGTTGGGCTTGCGGCGGTAGGTCGCCAGCGCGTGGCCGTCGACCCAGGCGTTGGACAGTGCATTGATGATCTCCTGCTGCGTGCAGCCGATCAGCGAGGAGATGGCCGCGGTGCTGGCGATCTTGACCAGGATCGTGTGGTCGAGGCCGGCGGCGGTGAAGCCATTCTCCAGCGCGAGCCCGCCCTGCACTTCGTAGGCCTTGATGATCGCGGTCAGCACTTCGCGCATGGCCAGCGGTTTTTTGCCGGCGGCGACGCGGGTGCGCGACAGCCAGTCGGCGGTCATCAGGATCGCGCCGATGTTGTCCGAGGGATGGATCACCGTGCGACCGTAGAAGGCGTCGTTGAAATCGAGCCAGCGGATCAGCGTGCCGGCATTGAAAGCAGCCGTCACCGGATCGAGCACATAGTTCGTGCCGGGCACACGCGCGCCGTTGGGCACGATGGTGCCGGGCACGATCGGCCCCAGCAGCTTGGTGCAATCGGGATAGGCCAGTGCTTCGAAGGCACAGGCGAGGCTGTCGATCAGCGTCAGCCGCGCTGTTTCATAGGCGAGTTTGCTCGTCGGCTTGTAGCCGTAGGCATACTTCGCCAGGTCGGTGATGACCTTGTCGGGTTGCGGGCGTTTGTTGTCGACAGCGGACATTAATCATAACTCCTTGATTATAAAGTATTTTTTATTCGGCCTTGATGCCGGCGCTCTTGACCACCTTGCCCCACTTCGCCGCTTCGGATTTCAGGTACTGCGCGAATTCCGCCGGCGTATCGCCGACCGGTTCGAGCCCCGCCTTCGCCATGCGGTCCTGGATCGCCGGTTCCTGCAGCGTCGCGACGATGTCCTTGTGCAGGCGCTGGATCACGGCGCGCGGCGTGCCGGCCGGCGCGACAACGCCGTTCCAGTTGTTCGCCTCGTAGCCCTTGAGCCCGGCTTCAGACACGGTCGGCATTTCCGGGAACAGCGGCGAGCGCTTGGCCTTGCCGACGCCGAGGC
>JAEYXO010000035.1 GCA_023431245.1 Pseudomonadota bacterium
ACGCTTTCCTGGTCTTCGACGGCGGTGATCATGATCACCGGAATGTCCCGCAGCTGCGGATCCGACTTCATCCGCTCCAGGACCTCGTAACCGTTCATCTCCGGCATCATCACGTCGAGCATGACGAGGTCGAATTTTTTCTGCTGCAGCTGCTCCAGCGCCTGGAGCCCGTTGTTCGCCGTGGATATGTTGCCGTACCCTTCGCGCTTCAGCCTGCGCGTCAGCGTGTAGCGGTTGTCGTCGTTGTCATCGACGACCAGCAGCGATGCATCCTGAATGGTCATGACCGGGACTCCTGCGATATCAGGGCATTGATTTTTCCGAGCAGGCGATCGAACTCGACCGGCTTGGTGTCGAAATCGTCGCATCCGGCCTCGAATGCCTTCTCCCTCTCGCCGGCCATGGCATTGGCGGTCAGGACAATCAGCGGAATCCGCCCCGTGCTGCCGCTCTGCTTGATCCGGCGCGTCGCCTCCCAGCCGTCGAGCACGGGCAGGCTCAGGTCCATCAGGATCAGGTCCGGCTGTTCGCTGCCGGCCTTGGCGACGCCGTCCGCGCCGTCGCGCGCAATCACCACGCTGAAACCGGCCCGCTTCAGGCGCCGCTCGAGCATGTAGATGTTGTCGTCGTTGTCCTCGACGTAGAGTATTTTCATTCCGCCCCTTTGCCTCCCGTTTCAGCCCCGGCCCCGCGCCGTCGCGTGATCGAAACCTCCAGCACCTGCCCGATCTCGCCCAGCAGTTCGGCCAGTTCCGCCGACCCCTTGCCCATCACCCGCTCGACATGGCCGTTCAGGCTGGCGCGTTCATCGGCCGTCAGGTCCTTGGCGGTGACCACCAGGACCGGAATATCCCGCCATTCCGGCCTGCCGCGCATCGCGACCAGGAATTCGAAGCCGTCCATCTCCGGCATCATCAGGTCGAGCATGATCACATCAGGGCGTGATTGCGCCAGGCTTTCGATCCCGAGGCGCCCGTTGGCCGCCTCGTCCACTTCCCAGCCGTCACGCCTCAGGGACTGGCAGACGCCGTTGCGCATGGATTCATCGTCATCGATCACCAGCACCCGGCGCCCCGCGGTGCCACAGGCGGACCGCAGCGCGGCGGTCAGTTTCTCGCGGTTGACCGGCTTGATCAGGTATTCCGTCGCACCCAGCGCGTAACCGCGGGTCCGGTCGTCAATGATGGTCATCAGGATCACCGGGATGTCGGCCAGTTCCGGATCACCCTTGATCGCGGCGAGCACTGTCCAGCCGTCGAGCTGCGGCATCAGCACATCCAGCGTGATCGCCGCCGGATGCAGTTCCCGGGCCAGACGCAGCCCCTCGTGGCCGTCGGCGGCGGTGACCACCTCGAAACCCTTGCGTGTCAGGAAACGTTCGGTCAGATCCCGCACCGACTGGTCGTCGTCGATCACCAGGACCATCGATCCGCGCGGCATTTCACCGGCAGGCGGCGCGGCAACGGGACGCGCCGGCGTCGCCGCCGGCACCGCACCGAACTCGGCCGGCAGGGTCACCAGGAAAGTCGAGCCCTTGCCGGGTTCACTGGTCACCGTGATCTCGCCACCCATCATCTGGCACAACCTCCGGCTGATGGCGAGCCCCAGTCCGGTGCCGCCGTACTTGCGCGTTGTCGAGGCATCCGCCTGCACAAAGTCATTGAACAGGCGGGACAGCTGCTCCGGCGTCATGCCGATCCCCGTGTCCGCCACGGCAACCGCAATCCAGTCGCGGCCTTCCCGGGCTTCGCGCCGCACCGTGACGCTGACCGTGCCGTTCTTGGTGAATTTGTTGGCATTGCTCAGCAGGTTCAGCAGCACCTGGCGCACGCGGATCTGGTCGGCATGCATGCTGCCCGTGTCTGCAGGGCATTCGAGGACGATGCTGTTGCCGTTCTTGCCCGCCAGCATCTCGATGGTCTTGACCACGTCGCCCACCAGCAGCGCCACCGGAAAGGTATCCGCATGCAGATCCATCTTCCCGGCCTCGATCTTCGACAGGTCGAGGATGTCGTTGATCAGTTCCAGCAGATGACGCCCTGCGCGCAGCACACGTTCCAGCGGCTCGATTTCGTCATCCCGCTTGAGGTCGCGCGCATCCTCCAGCAGCATCTCGGTGACGCCGATGATGGCGTTGAGCGGCGTGCGCAGCTCGTGTGACATGTTGGCCAGAAACTGCGACTTCAGCTGGTTTGCCGCCTCCAGCTGCGCGCCCTTCTGCCTGATCTCCTCGAACAGCCGCGCATTCTGGATGGCCAGCACCGACTGCCCGGTGAAGGTCTGCAGCATGTTGACCACGGATTGCGAAAACTCTCCGGGCCGGATGCGCCGGATCACCAGTCCGCCGACCAACCGGTCGTCCCTGAGCAGGGGCACGCCGAGCACCGCGCGGTATCCGCCCCCGCGTTTGTGCACGTCGCGCAGCCTGTAACCGGGATCCAGATCCACATCGGCGATCTGGTAGGCCGCACGTTTCTCGGCCGCCATGCCCACCGCGCCCTGCCCCACCTTCAGGCGCGAATCGCGCAGCGCGTCCACCATCTCGGCGCTCATGCCGACATTGACCCGGGGATTGAAGCTCCCCGTGGCGTCGTCGTATTCGTACAGCGTGCCCGAGTCTGCGGCACCCAGCCTGACCGCCTGGGTCACGATGGTTTCCAGCACACGGTCGATGTCCAGCGAGGCGCTGATCGTCTGCCCGACCTCGCCCAGGATGCGGAGCTCCTCGAGCTGCCGTTCCGCCAGTTCCGCGCGCGCCCAGCTCTCCGCCAGGTAAACCTTGATCATGATGCACAGCAGGAATGCGCCGAGCACCGCCAGCAGCATGATCGTCCTCGGCAGCGAGCGGTCTTTTTCAACCTCCGCCTGCCGCGCGGCCAGGGTCTGCGTCGCCCGCAGCAGCACGTCGGTGTCACGCAGGATGTTGCCGACGATGCGCTGGCCCTCGGCGTGAACTGACTGTCCGGCGGAGGCAGGATCGCCGCCGCGGGTTCCGACCGCCGCATGAAAACGCTCCAGCGGTTCACGCAGATATCCCAGCGCGAGGACATTCGACTCCGTGTCCTCCCATACCCGGGCGACATCCGCCATCTCCGGCACGACCTGCAGCGCCCATTCCGGCAGTGCGAATTCAACCGTGGCTGAACTGCCCTTCAGGACATCAACCACCTCGACGATCCGGCTGCGCGCCTCCAGCAGCTGCTCGAACCCCCGTGCCTCGCCCTTCAGGGCCTGCTGCGCAGCCTTGCCGATCCGCTGGGACAGCATGCTGATTTCGGCATTCGCCTTGGCATAGGCCGCTCCAGAAGCCCCCCGGACATCGTTGACGAAAGTCGCGATCGCCATCATCAGGAACAGCATCAGCAGTGCCGCCCCGAGTATCTGCAACTGCGTGCCGACGGCGAGATGCCCGATCACGGGCAGGGGTTTCCTCAGCAGACGCCCGAGCATTCCCTGCCGTCGGACTGTTTTCACCACGACTCCGGTCTGTTCGCTGTCATGTTGCCCTGCCGGCACACGATTTCTCCGCAAGCGTTGTTATCCGGGAAAAGCCTCTGCCCTGCATCTGCAGCGGCACAATGGGTACGGCCGAGTTTAGCCGCTTTTTGCGGCATTGCGCTGCAGCAGGCCTGCGGCGCATGTGTTCTAATCCGGGCCATGCTTTCCTACCGTCATCAATTTCATGCAGGCAACGTTTCCGACGTCTTCAAGCACGCGGTGCTGACCCGGTTGCTGGTCGCGCTGGCCCAAAAGGACAAACCCTTCTGCGTGCTCGACACCCATGCCGGCATCGGCCGTTACGACCTGAACCACGCCTGGTCGCAGAAAACCGGTGAATGGCGGCTGGGCGTCGCGCGCGTGTGGGCGCGCAGCGATGCGCCGGAAACGCTGCAGCCGTACCTCGACGCAGTACGCACCGACAATCCCGACGGCCACCTGCGCCATTACCCCGGGTCGCCGCGCATCGCGCGCCGCCTGATGCGCAACAACGACCGCCTGGTGCTCTGCGAACTGAACAAGGACGACTGCGCCGCGCTGAAAGCCGTGTTCGCCGGCGTGCGCCACACCGCGATCCACAACCAGGACGGCTTCCGGTCGCTGCGCGCCTTCCTGCCGCCGCCTGAGCGCCGCGGGCTGACTTTCATCGATGCCGCCTTCGACCAGGCGGATGAGTTCGGACGGGTCGTGCGCGCGATCCGCGAGGCGCACACGCGCTTCGCGACCGGCATGATCGCCGTATGGTATCCGCTGATGGCGCCGTCCGCGATGGAGGCGTTTGCCCGCAGCCTGCAGGCCGCCGGCCTGCCGGAAACGCTGCAGCTGGAACTGTCGGTCCATCCGGACAACTTCAGCGAACACATCCGCGGCAGCGGCATGATCATCGTCAATCCGCCGTTCGGACTGGAGCGGGAGATGCCGCCCCTGCTCGACTGGCTGTGGCGTGCGCTGTCGCCTGCACAGGAAGGCCGCACGCGCTGCGAATGGCTGGTGCGGGAATGAAAAACGCCGCGGTCTCCCGCGGCGTTGTTGATGGGCGGACCCGCGGGAATCAGCCCTTGGTGCGGCTGCGGTACTCTCCGGTGCGGGTGTCGATCTCGATCTTGTCGCCGGTGGCGCAGAACAGCGGCACCTGGATTTCGTAGCCGGTCGCGAGCTTCGCCGGCTTCAGCACCTTGCCCGAGGTATCGCCGCGCACCGCGGGTTCGGTGTAGATGATCTCGCGCACCAGCGTCTGCGGAATTTCCACCGAAATCGGGCGGCCCTCGTACAGGGTGACCTCGCACTCCATGCCGTCCTCGAGGTAGTTCAGCGCCTCCCCCATGTTCTCCTTGTCCACCTCGTACTGGTTGAACTCGGCATCCATGAACACATAGGACGGCTCGGAGAAGTAGGAGTAAGTCACCTCCTTGCGCTCCAGCTGCACGACATCGAATTTCTCATCGGCGCGGTAGACCGTTTCCGTGCCGCCGTTCGACAGCAGGTTCTTCAGCTTCATTTTCACCACCGACGCGTTGCGGCCGGACTTGCTGAATTCGGCCTTCAGCACGACCATCGGGTCCTTGCCGACCATGATCACGTTGCCCGCGCGGATTTCCTGAGCGATTTTCATATCCCTGCACCCTCGATTAACCGGAGTAAAAAGGCGCTATTTTACCTTGCGGCGCGCAAATTCCACCAGTTGAGCAGCCAGTTCATCTGAATCCGCCAGTTTTGCAGACCAGTTCAGGGCATGCCGCGCCAGATCCGGCTCCGCATCCCGCAGCGCCGGCCACGAGGGCACAGCCCCCCCTCCCGCGGCATTCCAGTCCCGCCAGAAGGCCTGCAGCGCGGTGGCGGCAGGCGCCGGCAGGTCCGCGCAGTAGCGCTCGAGGAAAGCCGCCAACTTCCGCTGGTGGGCGCCATCGTCCTGCCGGTACGGCTGCCACACCAGCGGCCGGCCGGCCCACTGTGCGCGCACGAAGGAATCCTCACCGCGGACAAAATTGAGATCGCAGGCCCATAACAGTTCGTCGTACTGCGCCTGGGGCAGGAAGGGTAATGCGCGCACTTCGAGTGAGCACCGCCGCCAGGGCCCCGGTTCCGCAGCGGCCCCGGCGCCCAGCCAGCCCCGGACCGCCGCCAGCGGTGCACCCTCGGGAACCGCAAGCACCCGGGGCCGGCCGTCGGCCACCATGGCCGACAGCAGGCCGGCAAACGGCGCATCGGCATAAGCGAACAGCGAAACCGCCGGCACCTGCGGCAGGTCAAATCCGAGCCGGTTCCAGAACACGCGACGCGCCGTCGTGCCGAAACCATCGCGCCGCGACAGCAGACCCGCCTCGCGCGGCAGGCCGCCGGTGGCGGATGTGAATCCGGGAAAGAAAAAATAACGCTGCAGCGACAGCTGCGGATGCGGCGAGGACAGGCCGTGGTGGCTGTCCACCCAGTCCTCGGCACTGAGGTATTCGAGCACGATCCACAGCGGCGGTCTCGCGGCCTGCGCCATCCGCGCGATCCATTCATCCGGAAGCCCGCAGCCGAAAGCCTCGATCACCACGGCAGCATCGGCGTCGGGCAATCCCGCCTGCGGCCAGCGGCAGACCGTGATGCCCTCGCAGGACTGCCGCGGCGATCCGGGGTCGAGCGCGGGATACAGCGCCCGCAGCGTCTGCGGATCGTCGATCCACAGCCGCACCGGCAGGTCGTGTTCATGCCGCAGGATGCGCGCCAGCCGCCAGCACACCCCTGCATCGCCGAAATTGTCGACGACGCGGCAGAAAATGTCCCAGATTCCCGAAGCAGATTGTTCCGCAGCCATGTCCGGCGGAATTATGCAGTGCGGAGGATGCCGGCGGCAGGCGAAAAAAAACCGGGCTTGCGCCCGGTTTTTCTGCAGCTCGATCCGGCTTAGGCAGCCTGGATGTTGCTCGCCTGCTGCTTGCCCTTGTTGCCGGCGGTGATGTCAAACGTCACCTTCTGGCCTTCTTTCAGGGTTTTGAAACCGCTCATGTTGATGCCCGAGAAATGGGCAAACAGGTCTTCACCGCCGCCGTCCGGGGTGATGAAGCCAAAACCTTTTGCGTCGTTGAACCACTTAACAGTACCGGTTGCCATGATGTGTATTTCCTTTTGAGGATGGATAATTTCCGGCTTGCGCCGGGCATCGTATTTAAATCTCACAGCCCCAAAAGTACGAACACCACAACTGCACACGCGGGAACCGCTAACTTTCAAGTACTTAGAAACCAAACACGCGTCGCCGTTATACGTAATGCCTGCAGCAGCGTCAAGAAAAGTTTGCGCGGCCTTCGGTCTGCAAAAATTTTATCAATAAAATCAATTACTTATAAACTTCTTCGCAAACTCGCGCGCAGCCTGTCCGTTGATCTTTTCAAGCCGCGTGTGCACCTCGCGCACCCGCGCGCGCTGGTTCTGGCTGAAATAGGAAGCGCCGAGTTGCAACAGTGCATCCAGATCATCGGCCTTCAGGCGCAACGCCTCCTGCGAAGCTTCCACCGCCCGGTCATACTGGTTCAGCGCCAGGTACGTGCTCCCCGCCCCCAGCCAGGCCTCGTAGCTGTCACCGTCGAGTTTCAAGGCCTGGTTGTAGGCCGTGATTGCCCTGCGCGGCCGGTTGACCAGCCGGTAGGCCTCGCCCAGCGCAACCCAGGCCTGCACCGAAGCCGGCACCGCACGCACCCATTGCTGCGTCACCGCCAGCAGGCCGACCCAGTCGCGCTTGGCGCGCAGGGCGTCGCTGCGCGTTTTCCATTGCTCGTTGGCCGCATCGCGGTTGGCCAGCACGGGCGCCGTGCCGCCGCGCCCGGTCAGCTCCGCGATCCACGCGGCAGGCAGCGCAAAATTGAGGTTCTGTCCCTCGGTGATGATGAAGGCCGTGAGCCCGACCAGCCGCCCCTCGGTGTCGAACAGGCCGCCGCCGCTGGAGCCCGAGGAAATCGGCGCCGAGGTCTG
>JAEYXO010000089.1 GCA_023431245.1 Pseudomonadota bacterium
CCCAGCTGTACATGACGCCGGCGCGGCGCACGTAGGCGGCGCCGGTGGGCATCCAGCGTTGCCGTTCGGCCGAGCCCACGGGGATCGAGCTGATGAAGCTGACGTGGTTGTAGTAGCGGATCGCCATTGCCGAGGCCACCAGCGAGGCGAACAGCAGCACCATCAGCACCAGTTCCAGCGTCATGCGCGGCGTCAGCTGCGGGATGCCGACCACGGCCTTGCCGAAAGTCGCGTTGAGCGAGGGCGCCGCCAGCGTCACGGTGCCCATCAGGCCGAGGACCGCCGTGGACGCCAGCATCGTGGCCGACATCAGCGAGTTGCGCAGGGCCTGCACGGCGAGGATTTCCGAGCCCGGCTGGCGCGAAACCGATTCGAACCATTGTTCGCGCAGCAGCGCGTGTGCGGTCCTGGAGATCGCGGCGGGGTTGCGCCGGCTCATGAAGAACTGCGCCAGTTCGTAGATCAGCAGCATTGCCACCGTGGTGAGCACGGCGAGCCAGGTCGACAGGTTGTTCAAGCTTGATTTCTCCGCGGCGCCCGGGACTTTGATCCCGTGGCACCCACATGTTCGAGAACTTCGAATATCACCATGCCCGCAATCATGGCGGCAACAAACACCAGCGCCTTCATTTCACCCATGCCCAGCGCGACCAGTCCGGGGCCGGGGCAGAAGCCGCCCAGTCCCCAGCCGATGCCGAAGAGCAGGCTGCCGCCGACCAGCCGGCGGTCGATGTCGCGCGCGGTGGGCAGATGCATCGCGCCGCCGAGGAAGGACAGCGTGCGTTTGCGCGCGATGACAAAGGCCACGGTGCCTACGGCGATGGCGCCGGCCATCACGAAGGCGAGGGAGGGGTCCCAGCGGCCCGCGAGGTCGAGAAAGCCGATCACCTTGGCCGGGTTGGCCATGCCGGAGAGGATCAGGCCGAAGCCGAAGACGAGGCCGGAGAGCAGGGCGGTCAGTAAGGTCATGGCTGCTCCTCAGGCGCCAATCAGGTGGCGCAGCACGTACACCGTCGCGAAACCCGCGCCCATGAAGGCCGCGGTGGCCACCGCGGAGCGGGGCGAGAGCCGGGACAGTCCGCAGACGCCGTGGCCGCTGGTGCAGCCGGCGCCGTAACGCGAGCCGATGCCGACCAGCAGGCCGGCGGCGACCAGCATGCCGTAGCCGGCGTCGATTTCAGGTGCAGGCAGCGTGAAGGGCAGCCCGTAGAGCAGCGGCGCGCCCAGCAAGCCGAGCAGGAAGGCAAACCGCCACGGGCTGTCGCCCTGCGGCGGGCGCAGCAGGCCGCCGAGGATGCCGCTGATGCCGGCGATGCGGCCGTTGAACAGCAGGAACACGGCCGCGGAGATCCCGATCAGGATGCCGCCGGCCAGCGAGGTCCAGGGGGTGAAGGCGTTCCAGTCAATGGTCATTTTTTCCTGCTTTGCTTTTGTGGACAGTAAATCCGGTACAAGGTTTCGAGGATGTCTAGCATCCGGGGGTCGCGAATGCTGTAGTAGATGTTCTTGCCGTCCCGTTCGGCGTTGACGACGCCGTCCCGGCGCAGCACGCCCAGCTGCTGCGACAGCGTCGGCTGGCGGATGTCGAGTTCCGACTCCAGTTCGCTGACGCAGCTGCGGCCCTTGGCGATCTGGCACAGCAGCAGCAGGCGCTCGCGGTTGGCGAGCAGTTTCAGCGCGCCCACGGCCTCGTCGGCGGCGCCGCGCAACACTTCGGGGTCGATGGCCTGTGTGCCGGTTTTCATGCGGAAATTCCAAATATCAGTTGACAATAATATATATAAAAATATAATATTTGTAAATAGATTATTCCTGCAGGAGGCGAAACGCCATGGCCGCGAACATCGAAGCCTTTTTCGACCCGAAAACCTTCACCGTGACCTATGTGGTGGCGGATCCCGCGAGCGCCCGCGCCGCGGTGATCGATCCGGTGCTGGACTACGATTTCAAGTCTGGGCGGACGTCCACGACTTCGGCCGACCGGGTGATCGACCACATCCGCCGCCAGGGCCTGCAGCTCGACTGGATCCTCGAGACCCATGCCCATGCCGACCACTTGTCCGGCGCGCGCCACATCCAGCAGCAGCTGGGCGGGCGCATTGCCATCGGCGGGCATATCCGCGAGGTGCAGTCGGTGTTCAAGAAGCTGTTCAACCTGGAGCGCGGTTTCCTGCCCGACGGCAGCCAGTTCGACCACCTGTTTGCGGACGGCGAGCAGTTCCGCATCGGCGGACTGGAGGCGAAAGCCCTGCATGTGCCGGGCCACACGCCGGCCGACATGGCCTATCTCGTCGGTGACGCGGTATTCGTCGGCGATACGATGTTCATGCCGGATGTCGGCACCGCACGCGCCGATTTTCCCGGCGGCGACGCGCGCCAGCTCTACCGCTCGATGCGGCGACTGCTCGAACTGACGCCGCAGACCGCGATCTACGTCTGCCACGACTATCCGCCGGCTTCCCGCCAGCCACGGTGGAAAACCACTGTGGCGGAACAGCGCGCGTCAAACATCCATGTGCGCGACGGCGTCAGCGAGGACGAGTTCGTGAAGATGCGCGAGGCGCGTGATGCGACGCTGGAGATGCCGACGCTGATCCTGCCGTCGATCCAGGTCAATGTGCGCGGCGGGCGCCTGCCTCCCGCGGACGACAACGGCATCGCCTA
>JAEYXO010000109.1 GCA_023431245.1 Pseudomonadota bacterium
TCACCAGTCCTTCCAGCGTGTCCGACTTGAAAGGCTCGCTGGTCGAGTAACGCGGCTCGAGCAGGTGCATCGCCTTGGCATCGAAGATCTGGTAGACGAGGCTCTTCGGCTGTTTCAGGATCAGGCCGCCGTACTTGGCGTAGGTGAAGGCCTGGAAATCCACCGCCTCGTCGATCCAGCGCTTGCCTTCGACGTTGATCATCACGCCGTAGGGATAGGACAGGCGGTTGGTCTTGTCCGTCAGTTCCTTCTTGCCGTAGTCCGGCGCACTGGCGACGATCGGCGTCGCATGGCAGCCGCCCCAGTGGCCCCAGGGCATCGCGCCGGCCTCGATCGCCATGCGCAGGCCGTCGCCGTAGTTGAAGTTGGAGCCGCGCACCTTGGCATGGCCCCATTCCTGGCCGAGGTAATGCGTGCGCCAGGCGGGGTTGGTCTCGAAGCCGCCGCAGGCGAGGACCACCGCGCCGGCCTTCAGCGTCTGCAGGCCTTTTTCCCCGCGGACCACCACCCCCTTCACCGCGCCCTGGCCGTTCAGCGCCAGGTCGAGCACATGCGCCTCATAACGGATCTCGACGCCCATCGCCTCGCAGGTCCTGAACCACTGCTGCGACAGGCCGACGCCTTCGTGCACGGTGCGCACGATCGCGCCGCGCGGCCACTTGATCTTGTCGCCGACCTTGATGCCCATCACCGATTTCGCCAGCTCGAAATGGTGTTTGCCGACATCCTGCAGCCAGCAGGTGGTGTCGTAGGACTCGTCGATCAGCAGTTCCGCCAGTTCCGGATCGCTGCGGCCATCGGTGACCTTCATCAGGTCCTCGGTGAAGGCCTCCTTCGGATACACCGGCACGCCGGCATGGAAGCCCGGATATTCCTCCTCCACGTCCGGCACGAAACGGTCGATCTCGTCGGCATGATTGAACACGAAACGGAAAATCGCGCCGCTGAAATGGGTGTTGCCGCCGCGCTGCGCCTTAGGCGCCTTCTCCAGCAACAGCACTTTTTTCGCGCCGTTCTCGCGGGCCGAAACGGCCGCGGCGCAGGCCGCGTTGCCGCCGCCGACAACGATGACGTCGTAATCCATTTTGCGGACTCCTCGTGGATGGGTGGGAATGCCCTGCCGGCGCTCGCGGCGCTGCAGGATCGAATCGAGTATGGAACCGCCGCAAAATCGCTGTCAAGAAAGCGGCTCTCCGCTTTCCTCGATGTGGACTTGGAGATGCCGCGCGGCCGCGATCGCGTTACGCTGGCCTGCATTGCACAGAGGAGAACCGGCCATGAATGACGACCGTCGCGCGATCGGCGCACCCACCCGCGAACTCGCCGCCTGGATCAGCGGCCTCAGATACGAAGATGTCCCCGCGCGCACCCGCGAAGTGGTGCGCATTGCCATTCTCGACACCTTCGGCTGCGGCATCTACGGCTTCGGCACGCCGTGGGCGCAGATGCTGCTGCAATGGGCGCGCGCCGGCGGCTCAGGCAAGGGTGATGCCACGGTCTGGGGTGACAGGAGCCCGTCGCTGCGCGTCGCCGATGCGGCGATGGTCAACGGCTCGGCGGCGCATGCCTTCGAGCTCGACGATTACCACAACGCCAAGCTCCACGCCGGCGCGATCGCGGTGCCGGCGGCGCTGGCAATGGCGGAAAAACTGGGGGCCGACGGCAAGGCCGTCGTCACCGCGATTGCCGCCGGATACGAAACCATGATCCGCTCCAGCCTCGCCTCGAATCCTTCGGCGACGCGTCTGCGCGGCTGGCACATCACCGGCATCTACGGCCCCTTCGCCGCTGCCGCGACCTGCGCCTCCCTGCTGAAACTCGACGCCGAACGCACGGCCTGGGCGCTGGGCCTCGCCGGCACTCAGGGCGCCGGCACCTGGGCCTTCAACGCCGACGGCACGATGAGCAAACGTTTCCACGCCGGCAAGGCGGTGCATTCCGGCGTGCTCGCCGCGGAACTGGCGGCGATGGGTTACACCGGGCCGACGCAGATCTACGAATACGAGGACGGCGGCGTGCTGAAGGCGCATTCCGACGACAGCGACGTGACGCAGCTGACCCGCGACCTCGGTCGCGTCTGGCATACCGACAAGAATTCGATCAAGCCCTACTCCTGCTGCGGCAGCACCCATGCCTACATCGACGCCGCGCTGGCGGTGCGCAGGAAGATCGGCGCGCCCTGGGACATTACACGCCGCGTCAGGGTCGGACTGTCCAACGTGGTCGATGTGCAATGCGGCTTCGCCTACGCGCCGGGCAGCGCCTTGAACGCGCAGATGAGCCTGCGCTACGTGATCGCCGCAGCGCTGGTCGACGGCCAGGTGCTGCCGCCGCAGTTCACCGCCGAACGCATGTCGGACCCGGCGCTGGTAAAACTGGCCGCGCAGCTCGACTGCGAACATGACCCCGAACTCGACAAGCTCTATCCGAAACATTTCGCCGGCTGGGTCGCCGCGGAAAAGGACGGCCGGTGGGTGCGCGAGGACATCCTGAACCCCACCGGCTCCATCGACAACCCGGTTGATGCCGCCGGCGTCACCGCGAAGATCCGCGGCATCCTGCCCGCCGCCCCGGTCGACGCCATTGCGAAAATCGCGCTCGACATCGAAAACCATTCAGTGCAGGAACTGCTGGCACTGGCGGTGCAGAAGCGGTAAATAACGACCATCACTCCTCAAGACAACATGAAGAACAAAAAAATCGCAGTCCTCGGCACCGGCGCCATCGGCAGCAGCATCGGCGCCGACCTCACACATGCCGGCCTCGACGTCACGCTGATCGACCAGTGGCCGGCGCATGTCAAGGCGATGAAGAACAACGGCCTGCAGGTCCAGTTCAAGGATTCGCAGTTCCAGGTTCCGGTGAAAGCCCTGAACCTCTGCGACCTGTCCTCGGCGCAGACCGAATTCGACATCGTGTTCCTCGCCGCAAAATCCAACGACACCCGCTGGCTCGCCGAATTCATCAAGCCGTACCTGAAGGCCGACAGCATTGTCGTCGGCACCCAGAACGGCATGAACGACGACGCCATCGCCTCCATCGTCGGCCGCGAGCGGGTGATCGGCTGCGTCGTCGAACTGCAGGCGGAACTGTTCACGCCGGGCCAGATCCAGCGCAACACCACGCGCAAGGGCAGCTGGTTCACCGTCGGCGAACTCGACGGCAGCTACACGCCGCGGGTCAAGGAGGTCGCCGCGATCATGGGCAAGGTCGGCCGCTGCGAAGTCACCAACAACATCTACGGCGCGAAGTGGACCAAGCTCATCGCCAACACGATGACCATGGGGCCCTTCAGCCTGCTCGGCCTGCGCAACTTCGAGGCCTGCGCCCTGCCCGGCATGTTCGACATATCGGTGAAACTCGGACGCGAGTCACTCGCGGTCGGCGCCGCGCTGGGCTACCGCATGGAACCGCTGTTCGGGCTGCGCGCCGACGAATTCGCCGGCTCCAGCGACGAGAACCTGATCACCACGATGAAGACGCTGATGTCGCATGTCGGCGGCGGCCGCACCGCGCCGATCCACGACCACCTGAAGGGCCGCAACACCGAAATCGAGTTCATCAGCGGCCTGGTGGCGCGCAAGGGCCGCGAGCTGGGGATTCCCACGCCGGCCAATGATGCGGTGACCGCGCTCGACCGCCGCATCAACCGCGGCGAAATCACGATGGCGGCGGACAATTACGCGCTGCTCCAGCAGCAGGTCAACGCCAGCAGCGCCTGAACTGCGGCAGAATGTGACGCTTCAACCGAGGAGGACAACATGCACAAAAAAATGATCACCATCGCCCTCGCCGCCTGCTGCGTGGCGGGCAGCGCAACCGCCGCCGGTTTTCCGGAGCGCCCGGTACGCATGGTCGCGGCTTCCGCCGCGGGCGGCGGCACCGACATCATCGCGCGGCTGCTGGCGCAGCAATTGACCCAGGTCTGGGGCCAGCAGGCCATCGTCGACAACCGGCCCGGCGGCGGCGGCGTGATCGCCACCGACATCACCGCCAAGGCGGTGCCCGACGGCTACACGCTGCTGCTGCAGAGCGTCGGCATCTCCTACGCGCCGGCGCTGTACAAAAAACTGCCCTTCGACGTGCGTCGCGACATTGTCGCGGTGACCATCGTCGGCTCGCAGCCCTTCGTCGTCGCCGTGCATCCCTCGCTGCCGGCGAAGTCGGTGGCCGAACTGGTGCAACTCGCCAAGTCGAAGCCGGGCGACATCCGCTTCGCTTCGGGCGGGGTCAGCGGCGCCTCTCACCTCGGCTCGGAACTGTTCCGCGTCATCGCGGGCGTCAACATGGTGCATGTGCCGTACAAGGGCACCGGCCCCGGCACCACGGCGCTGCTCACCGGCGAGGTGCAGATGGCCATCGCCGGCGTCGGCACCCTGATGCCCCATGCAAAATCGGGCAAGGTGCGCGCGCTGGCGGTCACTGGCGCCAAGCGCAGCCCGGCCGCGCCGGATCTGCCGACGGTTGCCGAAAACGGCCTGCCGGGTTATGCCTTCGACGTCTGGTACGGCGTATTCGCGTCCTCCAAGACGCCGCGCGCGACACTGCAGAAAATCAACACCGATGCCAACACCGCACTGCGCGACGCCGAAACCGCAAAACGTTTTGCCGGCGCCGGCATCGACCTGATCGGCGGCGGCCTCGACGAATCGAACCAGTACCTGCGCGCGGAAATGACCAAATGGGCGAAGGTCATCCGCGAAGCCGGCATCACCGCGGATTAGCGCGAAGCAGGCGCTGCCGGCGCGCCGGCGACGCCTGTCAAAACAACCCGCTGTTGTGGTACAAACTGGGGGCAGGTTTCCGGACCCGCCCTCGTTTGTTTAAAAATATCAATAAAATCAAATATTTATGTTCAACCGCCGGGCGTCCGGCGTTTTTAACGCGGCAGCACAGCCGATTTACTGGAGAACGCAGCAATCATGAAATTCCGCAGAGTCGTCACCGACACCAACAAGGAAGGCAAGGCCTACGTCAAATCGGACAGCATCATCGAGCCGATTCCGATGCGCCCGGGCTTCCACAACATCCCGATGTGGGCGACCAAGAAACTGCCGGCGGAAATGACCGACGAGGATCCGAACACCTGGGAACTGGGCACCAGCCTCGCCGGCGGTTCGGTGTTCCGCCTGGCCAAGTATGACCCGGGCGTGCAGAAGCGCTGGCACGCCACCGACTCGGTCGACTACGCCATCTGCCTCGCCGGCGAACTGTGGATGCAGCTCGACGGCGGCGAGGAAGTGCACCTGACGCCGGGCACGGTGATCATCCAGCGCCAGACCATGCACAACTGGGAAAACCGCGGCAAGGAACCCTGCATCATGGCCTACGTGCTGCTCGCCACCGAGG
>JAEYXO010000222.1 GCA_023431245.1 Pseudomonadota bacterium
ACCCTGGTGTTTCATCGGCAAGCGCAAGCTGGAAATCGCGCTGCAGCAGTTCGCCGAACTGCATCCCGGTGAAACACCGCCAGCCGTGCGCTGGCTGCCCTTCCAGTTGAATCCCGACCTGCCGCCGGAAGGCATTTCGCGCGCCGATTACATCCTGCGCAAATTCGGCGACAAGGACAGCTCGCGCTACCAGCGCGTCGCCGCGGTCGGCAAGTCACTCGGGCTCGACATGCAGTTCGAAAAAATCAAGGTGCAGCCGAACACGGTCAAGGCGCATCGCCTGATGCATCACGCCGGCGAAACCGGCAAACAGGATGCGATGGCGGAAGCGCTGTTCCGCGCCTATTTCATCGAAGGCGCCAACCTGACCGACGACGAGACGCTGGCGGAGTACGCGGCACAGGCGGGTTTCGACCGCGCGGAAATCCTGGCCTATCTCGCCACGGACCGCGATGTCGACCTGATCCGGAGTGCCGACGTCGAGGCACGGCAGGTGGGCATCAGCGGCGTGCCCTTCTTCATTTTCAACCGCACGATCGGCGTATCCGGTGCGCAGGAACCGGATGTGCTGCTGCAGGCGATGGCGCAGGCGCGGCAGGGCTGATCAGCGGCCGCGCCCGAGTTTCTCCGCGATTTTTTCGGCGTAATCCGCCTCGATCTTCAGGCTGCCGCGGCGGCCCAGCGGCGCGCGCAGCAGCAGGAACTGCAGGCGGGCCAGCAGCCGGCCGCGTTCGTCGTCGCTGCCGGCGGCGCGCAGCAGGGCTTCGATGTCGCGGATCTCGGCATGCGCCTCCAGCTCCGGCGGCAGGCAGCCGGCATTCTTCAGCAGCCGGTGTGCGGCGCGCAGTTCCTCCGGCACCAGCGCATCGTCGCCGAGATCCAGCGGTTCACCGCTGCCCGGCAGGTCCTCGAACTCGCCGCGTGCCTGCGCCTCGCCGATGTGTTTTTCGGCGAGGGCGTCGAGCAGGGGCAGGGCATGCCGTGGCGCGCGTGTCATGGTGCCAGCAGGAAGTCGCGCACCGCGCGGACCTGGTCCTCCGCCATCAGCGCCGGTGCATGGCCGACGCCGGGAAACTCGACCAGCTGCGGCCGCGGCCCGCGTTGCGTCATTTCCAGCGCCACCTCGCGCGGCAGCAGGTCGGATTCCGCGCCGCGCAGCAGCAGCGTCGGACAGGTGATTGCGTCGTAGGGATTCCACAGTAGGATGTCGCGGTCCTGCGCCTTGCGGAAGGGCAGCGCAATCGCGGGGTCGTAGTTGAGGTGCCAGCGGCCGGCATCGTCGCGCCTTGCGGTGTGCTCGGCGAGATGCCGCCATTGCGCATCGTTCAGCGGGCCGAAGGGCGCCGAGACCTTGCGGATGTAGCGTTCCAGCGCGTCGAAGGACTCGAAATCCGGCGCCTTGCCGACATAGCTGCCGATGCGCGCCATCGATTCCTTCGGGATCACGGTGCCGACATCATTCAATACCAGCCGGCGGATCGGCGTTTGCGGCCGCGCGGCGAGCAGCATGCCCAGCATGCCGCCCATCGAGGTGCCGACCCAGTAAATCTCCTTTGCGCCGGCCGCGGTGACCCGCGCGATCAGCGCCGTCGCATCGGCCATGTACTGCGGATAGCCATAGTCCTCGGGATTCGCCAGCCAGTCGCTGCGACCGCGGCCCGCGACGTCGAGGCAGACCACGCGCAGCTCATCCTGCAGCGCCGCGGCCAGTGTGTCGAAGTCGCGGCAGTTGCGGGTGAGCCCGTGCACGCAGATCGCCACCCGCGGATTCGCCGGATCGCCCCAGTCGCTGTAATGCAGGCGGTGGAAACCGCGGCTGTCGAGACCCTGGAACCAGAAATCAATCATAAATATTTGATTATATTAAGTATTTTCATTTGAAACCAAACAGGACCAGGCTGCCGATGCCGCAGCCGGCAAGGGCCACGAGGTGCAGCGCACTCCACCACCAGTACCGCCGGCCCAGCGCATCCGGCATTTCGTTGGCGAGCAGGAACAGGCGGCGGTCCTTCGGCTTGCGCAGCAGGTGCACGCCCTCGGTCAGCGGCTTCACCGTTTCGCTGCGGATCCTGCGCACCTCGCGTTTCGCCTGCATGCGCGCGAGTTCCCATTCCTTCATGTCGATGGTGCCATCCTTGTTGAGGTCGAAACGTTCATGCAGTGCCTGCTGGTCGCGTTTCCAGACGTCGATCAGCACGGCAATGTCCTTGCGTTCCTCGACGTCCTCCTGCACGTTGCCGCTGGTGGTGACGAATTCGCCCAGCGCGTAGAGGATCTCGCCCGGCACCAGCAGCCATTCGGTGTGGCGGTAGGGCTCCTCGTACCAGGTCCTGTGGTTGCTGGTGACGATTTCCGCGCCCTCCGGCGAAACCACGCATTGACCGGTGTCGTCGATCAGCATGAAATGCGCGACGCTGCAGCCCTGGTCGATGGTTTCCCACTTGTTGTCGGATTTGCGTTCCTCGACCAGGTAACGGTACCAGCAGCAGCGCTGGCGTCCCAGCTTGCTGATCACGGGCGTGCCGTCGATCAGGTCGCCGCGGCCTAGCAGTTCGACGTAGCCCTGGGCGGCGGAGGCGATTTTCGAGGTCGGCAGGTCGTGGATCTGGCGGTAGCGGCGGTAGTTGCCGAGCCAGGCAAAGAAACTGACCACCGCCATCGCCAGCAGCGCCCAGGGCCAGGCTTCCGGCCTTTCTATTTTGGCGGTGATGGCAAGAATCAGCACATGCGCGGTGCCCGTCAGCCACCACGGGCCCTGCATGCGGGTGCGCCCGATCATGCGCGGTGCTGCGGTTCAGTGCGGGTTCAGGAATTGAACAGCTGCTTGACGTCGACGTCCTTCTT
>JAEYXO010000254.1 GCA_023431245.1 Pseudomonadota bacterium
TTGCGTAACCGGGGATTGCGGCGCCGCCGAGATTGCCGCGCAGCAGTTCCGGCGGAATCGCGCCGGGGCGGGTGCTGCTGTAGATCGTCAGGGCGGTGCCGTTGTCGGCGGCGAGGCCGGTGGCGGGGATCAGGGCGACGAGGACGGCGGCGCTGAGGGCTGAGCGGGTGAATTTGATCATTTTGCTTTCCTTGATGATTTTGTTGGACCACTCCCCACGGGTTTCTGGTGAGAGGGTCTGATTCCCGGGGCTTGGGTGCTGCTGCTATAAACGCGGCAGCTGCGGGTTTGGGGTTAAGTGTATGTTCGGCGGCGGGTCGGCTGTCCATGCACTAGAATCGTGCGTCATCAAAAAGTTCATCGGGGAGTCCAGGTTTCCATGCAAAGCGTTTGCATTTTCTGCGGTTCCAACACCGGCCGCGAGGCGGCGTATGCCGAAGCAACCCGCACGCTGGTGCGGGCATTGGCGGCTGCCGGCATCCGCATCGTCTACGGCGGCGGCAATATCGGGCTGATGGGCGTGGTGGGGCAGGCGGCGCTGGAGGCCGGCGCCCATGTCGTCGGCGTCACGCCGCGCAAGTTGCTGGAACGCGAAGTGGTGCATACGGGGCTCACCGAGCTGCACGTGGTGGATTCGATGCATGAACGCAAGGTGATGATGGCGGAGATTTCCGATGCCTTCATCGCGCTGCCGGGCGGCATGGGCACCCTGGACGAAATCTTCGAGATGATCACGCTGAACCAGCTGGGCATGCAGCGCAAGCCCTGCGGCCTCTACAACATCTCCGGCTTTTACGACGGGCTCTGCGACTTTCTCGACCATGCGGTGGCCGAGCGTTTCATCCGCGCCGAGCACCGGGACATGATCGTGGTGGCGGACGAGCCGGGGCCGATGATCAGGCGCCTGCAGGACTGGACCATGCCGGAAGTCAGCAAATGGATGGATCGCAAGCCGGCATGATTTACTCCCGTTTATGACCCCATAAGTCATGACCTCATAAGTAATTTCGACGCAGGGCGGAAGCGGTCGCGCCTACAATCGGTGATCGGTCAGAAAGGGACGTCAGTGCCATGAATGCCCCCCTCGAAAGTCCTTCCGCAGTCACCGAAACCCGGAACACCACCTGTTACATGTGCGCCTGCCGTTGCGGCATCCGCGTGCATCTGAAAAACGGCGAAGTCCGCTACATCGAAGGCAATCCCGAGCATCCGCTGAACAAGGGCGTGATCTGCGCCAAGGGTGCTTCGGGGATCATGAAGCAGTATTCGCCGGCGCGGCTGACGCGGCCGTTGCGGCGCAAGCCGGGCGCCGAGCGCGGTGCCGGCGAGTTCGAGCCGATCAGCTGGGACGAGGCGTTCTCGGTCATGGAAGACCGCCTGCGCAAGATCCGTTCGAGCGATCCGAAGAAATTCGCACTGTTCACCGGCCGCGACCAGATGCAGGCGCTGACCGGCATGTTCGCGCGCCAGTTCGGCACGCCGAACTACGCGGCCCACGGCGGCTTCTGCTCGGTCAACATGGCCGCGGGCATGATCTACACCATCGGCGGCAGTTTCTGGGAGTTCGGCGGGCCGGACCTCGACCGTGCCAAGCTGTTCGTGATGATCGGCACCGCGGAAGACCACCATTCCAATCCGCTGAAAATCGCGATCTCGAAATTCAAGCGCCGCGGCGGGCGTTTCATTTCGGTGAATCCGGTGCGCACCGGTTACTCGGCGATCGCCGACGAATGGGTGCCGATCCGCCCCGGCACCGATGGCGCGCTGCTGCTGGCGCTGACCCACGAGATCCTCGAGACCGGGCTTTACGACCGCGCCTTCCTCGCGCGTTACAGCAACGCCGGTTACCTGATCAACGTCGACCCGGCGAGTCCGGAGCAGGGCATGCCGGTGCGTTCCGGCGACGCCGCGAAGGGCGACAATCCCGAACATCGCCACGACCAGCTGTGGTGGGACCGCCTCAGCGGCCGCGCGGTGCCCAATCACACGCCAGGTACCGACCCGGCGCTGCTGGGCGCCTACCGGCTGGAAGATGGCACCCCGGTAAAGCCGGCTTTCCAGCTGCTGCTGGAGCGGGTGAAGGAATACACGCCGGAGTGGGCGGAGGACATCACCGGCATTCCCGCGGCGCGTATCCGCCGCCTTGCGCACGAAATGGGCATCACCGCGCGCGACCAGCGGATCGAACTGCCGATCGCCTGGACCGATTCCTGGGGACAGGAGCACGACACGGTCACCGGCAACCCGGTGGCCTTCCACGCCATGCGCGGGCTGGCAGCGCATTCCAACGGTTTCCAGACCGTGCGTGCGCTGGCGGTGCTGATGTCGGTGCTGGGCACCATCGACCGCCCCGGCGGTTTCCGCCACAAGGCGCCGTTTCCGCGGGCGATTCCGCCGATGGCGAAACCGCCGAAAGGGCCGGAGGCGGTAAAGCCCGATACGCCGCTGGGCGGGCTGGCGCTGGGCTGGCCTGCGGGGCCGGACGACCTGAGCCTCGATGCCGATGGCAGCCCGCTGCGCATCGACAAGGCTTTTTCCTGGGAGTACCCGCTGGCGGTGCACGGCATGATGCACAACGTCATCACCAATGCCTGGCGCGGCGATCCGTACCGCATCGACACGCTGATGATCTTCATGGCCAACATGGCCTGGAATTCGACGATGAACACCGTCGAGGTGCGGAAGATGCTCAACGACCGCGACGAGCAGGGTGAATACAGGATTCCCTTCCTGATCGTCTGCGACGCCTTCCAGTCGGAGATGACCGCCTTCGCCGACCTCGTGTTGCCGGATACCACCTACCTCGAGCGCCATGACGTGATGTCCATGCTCGACCGGCCGATTTCGGAATTCGACGGCCCGGTGGATTCGGTACGCATCCCGGTGCTGCCGCCGAAGGGCGAGTGCAAGCCCTTCCAGGAAGTGCTGATCGAGCTTGGCACGCGGCTGAAACTGCCGGCCTTCACGGATAAGGATGGCGCGCGCAAGTACCGCGACTATCCGGATTTCATCGTCAACTTCGAAACCGAGCCGGGCTCGGGCATCGGCTTCCTCGCCGGCTGGCGCGGCCGCGGCGGCGAGAAGGCGATGGTCGGCGAGCCCAATCCGCGGCAGTGGGCGATGTACGAAAAAAACAACTGCGTGTTCCACCACGTGCTGCCGCGTTCGTACCAGTACATGCGCAACTGGAACCAGGGTTACCACGAGTGGGCCCAGCGCACGCGCATACGCCGCTACACCGATCCGATCGTGATCCAGATCTATTCCGAAGTGCTGCAGAAATTCCGCATGGCTGCCGAGGGCCGCGGGCCGTCGCAGCGGCGGCCGCCGGAACAGCTGCGCCAGCGCCTGATGACTTACTGCGATCCGCTGCCCTTCTATTACGCGCCGCTGGAGGTGCAGGCGACGGACAGCACGCAGTATCCGCTGGCGGCGATCACCCAGCGGCCGATGGCGATGTACCACTCCTGGGATTCGCAGAATGCCTGGCTGCGCCAGATACACAGTCATAACTATTTGTTTATAAACGAGAAAACGGCATCTTCCTTGGGCATCGCCGACGACGACTGGATCTGGGTCGAGTCGATGCACGGCAAGGTGCGCTGCCAGTGCCGGGTCAGCGAGGCGGTGGAGCCGGGGACGGTCTGGACCTGGAATGCGATCGGCAAGGCGCAGGGGGCCTGGGGCCTCGCAGCGGAGGCCAACGAGGCGCAGCGCGGCTTCCTGCTGAACCACGTGATCGCAGAGGAACTGCCGGCAGCCGAAGGCCGGCGCATGTCCAACTCCGATCCGGTGACCGGGCAGGCGGGCTGGTACGACGTGCGCGTGCGCATCCGCAAGGCCGCAGCGGATGAGCCGGCGGAAACCTCGCCGCAGTTCGCGCCGCTGCCTGCCGCGCCCGGAACCGGCACCGTGAGAAAACTGTGGCAGGCCTTTGTCGCCGGCAAGGGGGATTACAAATGACTCAATTGGAAAATCGGGAGTGCTCGCGATGACCCAGCTCGCGTTGGTCATCGACCTCAACGTCTGCGTCGGCTGCCATGCCTGCGTGACCAGCTGCAAGGAATGGAATACCTCGGGCGAAGCGGGCTTCATGTCCGACGACCGTCCCTACGACCGCGATCCGACCGGCACCTTCTTCAACCGCGTGCAGACCTTCGAGGTCGGCGAGTTCCCCAATACGCAGACCGTGCATTTCCCGAAATCCTGCCTGCACTGCGAGGATCCGCCCTGCGTCCCGGTGTGCCCGACCGGCGCCAGCTACAAGCGCCCCGAGGACGGCATCGTGCTGGTCGACTACGACAAGTGCATCGGCTGCAAGTACTGTTCCTGGGCCTGTCCCTACGGCGTGCGCGAACTCGACGAGCACCAGAAGGTCATGAAGAAATGCACGCTCTGCGTCGATCGCATCACCGACACCAGGCTGCCGGAAGCCGAGCGCAAGCCGGCCTGCGTGCTGGCCTGCCCGACCAGCGCGCGGCTCTACGGCGACATCCATGACGAGGAGTCGGTGGTGTCGAAGGCGATCCGCGAGGCCGCGGGTTATACGCTGATGCCGGAGTGGGGCACGCAGCCGGCCAATCACTACCTGCCGCGGCGCAAGACCGAAATGCGCATCCACGAGGATGAACTGGAGCGCGCCGACAATCCGCTGAAGATCGACGGCCGCAAGCCGAAGCCGGGCCTGCGTGATCCCTCGCTGGATGACGTGACCTCGTGGTGAGCGCGGGAGGATACGGATGAATCCGGCTTTTTCAGTGATAGTCCTGACCACGCTGATCGGCGCAGGGCAGGGCCTTGTGCTCGGGCTGTTCGTGGTCGAGGCGCGTGCCGCGGCGGAATTGCTTCCCGCGCCGTCAACCACGCTCTATGTCGCGGGCTGCGTGATCGCGCTGGTGCTGCTCGCGGCGGGCCTGCTGGCGTCATTTTTCCATCTGGGCCACCCCGAGCGCGCCTGGCGCGCGGCGGCGATGTGGCGCACGTCCTGGCTGTCGCGCGAAGTGATCGTGCTGCCAGCCTTCATGGCGGCGGTCGCCGCCTACGGCTGGGCGCACTGGCAGGGATGGTCCGGGACCCTGTGGATCGGGGGCGCAGCGGCGCTGCTGGCCCTCGCACTGTTCCTCTGCACCGCCATGATCTACGCCTGCATCCGCTTCCTGCAGGAATGGGCGACGCCGCTGACTCTGGTGAATTTCACGCTGCTCGGCTGCGCGTCCGGCGTGGTGCTGCTGACCGCGCTCGCCGCCGCGCTGGGCGAACCGCTGGTCGAGGTGGTCGGCGCCTGGGCGCTGGGCCTGACCGTCGCCGGACTGGTCACGCGTTCGGCGGCGCTGTGGCGCAACGCCCGGCTGAAGCCGCGTTCCACGCTGCAGACGGCGATCGGCGTCAAGCATCCGCGCGTCGTGCAGAAAGCCCAGGGATTCATGGGCGGGTCCTTCAACACCCGGGAGTTTTTCCACGGCCGGGAAGCGGGCACGCTGCGCGCGGTGAAATGGCTGTTCATCATCACGGGCTTCGTGCTGCCGGTGCTGCTGCTGGCCGGCGGCTTGGCGGCGTCCTCGCCGCCGCTGCTGTGGCTGGCGGTGCTGCTGCAGTTTGCCGGCCTGATGGCCGAGAGATGGTTCTTTTTTGCGCAGGCAAACCATCCGCAAAACCTTTATTATCAGGCGGTCTCCTGACCCCTGAAAATCCCGTTGTCCGCGCCTGCGATGCCGCCGCTCCAGATCATCAGCTACCGTGTCCGTCGCACCTACCATTCGGTTCGCAGCCTGACCCAGCGCGAGAAGGATTTCCTGATCGGCGAGCTGCAGCAGACCCGCAGCCTGATGCCGATCCTGATGAAGCAGCGCAACGGCCAGCGCTGGAGCGCGGAGGAGCGCGCGAAGCTGCGTGACCATTTCGGTCGCCTGTCGCGGCTGAGTCCCTACCTGGTGCTGGTGGTGATGCCCGGCGGTTTCCTGATGCTGCCGGTCTTCGCCTGGTGGCTGGACCGGCGGCGGTTGCGCCAGCGGCAACCGCCGCAGGACTGAGCGCCCGGAACCAGGTTTTCGGGCTTTCGTTTTCCCGACCGAGAGGTTGTCATGGAGGCCTTCTGGTATCTGCTGGTCCTAGCGCCCTTCATCGCGATACCCCTGCTGTGGTGGAACTACCGCCGCAAGCTGGCGCAGAAGGAGGAACTGTCGGGCCTGCGCTGGGAGCGGCTGGTGAATACCGCGGCCACCGGCGACGGGCCTGCGCTTGATGTCCCCGCGGCAGCCCCGGAGTACCGGCGGCGCGAGCGCCTGCTCGACCCCGGGCAGACCCTGGTCTATCTGCTGCTGAAGCAGGGCATGCCCGATCACGAAATCCTGGTCAATGTCGCACTGGCCGACCTGCTTGAATCAGCGGCCGGCAGCGGCGATGCCGTGCAGCTGCAGCGCCTGCCGGCGCAGCACCGTGTCGATTTCGTGGTCTGCAGCAAGGCGATGCAGCCGGTGGTGGCGGTGGACCTGCTCGCGGCGGAACCGCCGGCGGCACTGACGATGGCGCCTGATTTCAAATCGCAGTGCCTGCATCGCGCGGGGATCCGCCATGTCCGGCTGATCCGCGGCGCGCTGCCGGCACGCCAGGACATCCGCGCCTGCGTGCTCGGCTGAGGTGTTTCCCCTTCAGGGTTTCGGGCTGATTTCGTGCCACCGGCTGCCGCTGGCCATGATCGATGCTGCCGATCAGCAGCGCCGTGAGAGGAATGGGTCCGGCAATCAGAAATTAATATCTAACCTATTGAATTTAAAGGTTAATATGGCTTGACCTGAAAATTGCAGTCGATTATAATAGACGTCCTGAAAAAAGCCCCTTACCCAACTTAACTTGTTGTTTTAAAAGACATATAAGTGAAAACGCTGTCCACTGCATCCCGGGTGGCTCCAGCGTCGTCAAACTCTCTTTTACGAGAACCTCGCATTTCCGACGGCGCGGCCATCCACAGGCTGGTTCGCGCCTGTCCGCCGCTGGACCTGAATTCCCCGTACGCCTATCTGCTGCTGTGCGCGCACCATGCCGGCAGCTGCGTGCTCGCGGAGCAGGACGGTGAGCTTGCCGGCTTCGTTTCCGCCTACCGCCCGCCGGCCCAGGCCGACACCGTGTTTGTCTGGCAGGTCGCCGTGGCGCCCGCGGCGCGCGGACAGGGCCTGGCGCTGCGGATGCTCGAACACCTGCTGGCACGGCCGGCGCTGGCCGGCTGCCGCCGGCTGGAAACCACGGTGACCCCTTCGAATGCCGCCTCGCGGCGGGTATTTGAAACACTGGCAACACGACTGAACGCGCGCTGCGCCGAGCGCAGCTTTTTTTCCAAGGAGGACTTCCAGGATCCGCATCACGAGCCCGAGATGCTGATTGCCATCGGCCCATGGACAACATGAGCCGGACTGGACCAACCGGGCAGAGGAGAGCCATAACATGAACCTTAAAATTTTCGACCGCATGGAATCGGAAGTGCGCGGCTACATCCGCTCCTTCCCCACGATATTCGACAAGGCGCGGGGATCGAAGCTGATCGACGAGGCCAACAACAGCTACATCGATTTCTTCGCCGGCGCCGGCACGCTCAACTACGGGCACAACAACCCGGTGATCAAGCAGGAGCTGCTGAATTACATCGAGTCCGACGGCGTGATCCACGGACTCGACATGGCCACCGTCGCGAAGAAGGAGATGCTGGAGGCTTTTGACCGCATCATCCTCAAGCCGCGCGGCATGGACTACAAGCTGCAGTTTCCGGGACCCACCGGCACCAATGCCGTCGAGGCGTCGCTGAAGCTGGCGCGGCTGGTCAAGGGGCGCAGCAACATCGTCTCCTTCACCCACGGTTTCCACGGTGTCAGCGGCGCCTCGCTGGCGGCGACGGCCAATGCCAAGTACCGCGGCGCCGCGGGCGCCCCGCTCGACAACACCACGTTCATGCCCTATGACGGCTATCTCGGCAAGGACGTCGACACCGTCGCGTACCTCGAGCGCATGGTCGCGGACCGCAGCAGCGGCATGGACCATCCCGCGGCGGTGATCGTCGAGACCGTGCAGGGCGAGGGCGGCGTCAATGTCGCCAGCTTCGCCTGGCTGCGCGCACTGGAACAGGTCTGCCGCCGCCATGACATGCTGCTGATCGTCGATGACATCCAGATGGGCTGCGGCCGCACCGGGCGCTTCTTCAGCTTCGAGGAGGCGGGCATCTCGCCGGACATCGTCACGCTGTCGAAGTCGATCAGCGCCTACGGACTGCCGATGGCGCTGGTGCTGCTGAAGCCCGAAATCGACGTCTGGAAGCCGGGCGCGCACAACGGCACTTTCCGCGGCAACAACCTCGCCTTCGTCACCGCGCGCGCGGCGCTGATGCATTACTGGAGCGATGACGCCTTCCAGGAGGGGGTGCGGCGCAAGGGCGTGATCATGCGCAACTGGCTGGAGCACATCGCCACGGACTATCCCTCGGGCGAATTCGAGGTGCGCGGCCGCGGCATGATCCAGGGACTCGCATCGGCCGATCCGGCGCTCGCGGACCGCATCGCCTAGCGCTGCTTCGAAAACGGCCTGGTGATCGAGACCTCCGGCGCCGACGACGTGCTGAAGCTGATGCCGGCGCTGACCATCGACGAGAAGCTGCTGTGCCAGGGTCTCGACATCGTCGAGGACAGCGTGGCACAGGCGCTTGGCGTGAGGCGGGTCCAGGGGCGGGACCGCAAGATCCAGTACATCAACTTCAGGGCCGCGTGATGATCGTCCGCAGCATCGACGAGATCCGCGGCACGCCGCAGGAGGTGGCTGCGCCCAACTGGGTCAGCCGCCGCCTGCTGCTGGCGCGCGACGGCATGGGGTTTTCCTTCCACGAAACCACGATCTACGCCGGCACCGAAACCCACATCCATTACCGCAACCACCTGGAGGCGGTGTTCTGCGTGGCGGGCGAGGGCGAAATCGAGACCGTTGCCGACGGCATCAAACACGTGATCCGGCCGGGCGTGATGTACGCGCTCGACCGGCATGACGAACATTACCTGCGCGCGCGCAGCGAGCTGAAACTGGTCTGCGTGTTCAACCCGCCGCTGACCGGGCGCGAGGTGCACGATGAGGAAGGCGTCTATCCGCTGCTCGCGGAACCCGCCTGACCACGGACAAGGGAGGCAAGCTGAACATGGTACTGGTATCCGACATTTATCAATCGCGCAGCGACAACGAAGCGGCAATCATCCTGCGCCAGGACCCGGTGGTCTACCCGGGGCCCCACGCCAAGGGTGAATTCGCGCTGTCCGAGCACCAGCTGCGCAGTTACCGCAAGAACGGCTTCATCCAGCTGCGCGGACTGCTGCAGCAGAACGAGACCGAGGAACTGCTGCGCGAGGCGCGGCAGCTCGCGCTGACGAGCGGGCAGCGCGGACTGCCCGAGGCGGTGCTGGAGCCGGGCAGCGACGAGGTGCGCTCGGTATTCCGGGTGCACGGATTGAGCCAGGTGTTCGAGCGGCTGATGCGGGACGGACGGCTGCTCGACGTCGCGCGCCAGATCCTCGGCAGCGAGGTCTACATCCACCAGTCGCGCGTCAACCTCAAGCCCGGTTTTTCCGGCAGGGAGTTCTACTGGCATTCGGATTTCGAGACCTGGCATATTGAGGACGGGATGCCGCGCATGCGCGCGGTCAGCTGCGTCGTGCTGCTGACCGAGAACAACGAGTTCAACGGCCCCCTGATGCTGGTGCCGGGTTCGCACATGCATTACATCTCCTGCATCGGCCAGACCCCCGAGGATCACTACAAGCAGTCGCTGCGCAAGCAGGAATACGGCGTGCCTGATTCCACCAGCCTGGGCTTCCTGGTGCAGCGCGGCGGCCTGCAGTCTGCGAAGGGGCCGGCAGGATCGGTGCTGTTCTTCGATTGCAACACGATGCATGGATCGAACAGCAACATCTCGCCGTTTCCGCGGGCCAACCTGTTTTTTGTCTACAACAGCGTCGACAACCGCCTCGGCAACCCGCGCGGCGGCCTGCAGCCGCGGCCGGAATTCATCGCAGCGCGCGAATCGGCCACTCCGCTGCAGCGGCTGTAATTCCTCCCGCGGCGGCGGGCCGGGCGCTTGCATATAATCCGGGCTTTCGGCGCGCAGTCGCGCGCCGCATTGCCGGGAGAATAGTTTGAAAACATGTTTCAGCGCGGTGCTGCTGGGGCTGCTGCCGGCCCTGGCCGCGGCCCAGGGCAAAAATCCGGAGTTGCTGTTCCAGGAAGTCTCGCGCAGCATCGTCACCATCCAGGCGCTGGACAAGGCGGGCAACATCGCCAGCCTCGGCAGCGGCGTGGTGATCGCGCCGGGCGCGGTGGTCACCAACTGCCATGTGCTGGAGGGCGGAGCGCAGTTTTCGGTGATCAGCGGCAAAACCATGCAGAGCGGCGAGCTGCGCGCGGCCGACCAGGAGCGCGACCTATGCGAGCTGCAGGTTTCCACGCTGAAGGCGCCGCGGGTGCCGCTGTACACCAGCCGGCTGCGCGTCGGCCAGCGGGTGTACGCGGGCGGCGCTCCTGAAGGACTGGAGCTGACCATCAGCGAAGGACTGGTCTCGAGCATGCGCGAGATCGATGGCGCGCAATACATCCAGACC
>JAEYXO010000262.1 GCA_023431245.1 Pseudomonadota bacterium
AAACGGTCGGCCAGCTGCTGCGCGCGCGCGGCCGTGCGGTTGGCGAAGGTCATCCGTTTCGGATGATGGGCGGCGAAATGCGTCGCCGCCAGCTCGATCATCTCGCCGGCGCCGACGAAGAGCACGCACTGCCCGGCAATGCTCGGATAGATGCGCTCGGCCAGGCGCACCGCGGCGGCGGCCATCGACACCGTGCTGGCGCCGATTTCGGTTTCGCTGCGCACGGTTTTCGCGACCGAGAAGGTGCGCTGGAACAGCTTGTTGAGCAGCCAGCCCAGCGTTCCTGCGGCCTCCGCGGAACGCACCGCGCTCTTGAACTGGCCGAGGATCTGCGCCTCGCCCAGCACCATCGAATCGAGTCCGCTGGCGACGCGGAAGGCGTGTTTCACCGCGCGGTCCTGCGGCAGCTCGTAGAGATAGGGCTGGATCTGCGCCGGCTTCAGCCGGTGGTAATCCGCCAGCCAGTCCACGGCGATGCGCGGGTCGGCGGTCGAGCAGTAGACCTCGGTGCGGTTGCAGGTGGAAATGATCGCCGCCTCGCTGACCGGACGGCGGTCGACCAGGTCGCGCAGAGCCTGGGTCAGCTGCTCGGCCTGGAATACCACCTGCTCGCGCACGTCCAGCGGCGCGGTCTGGTGGTTCAATCCGAAGGCGAACAGCGGCATGGCAGCGATGTCGCACAGGGCGACTGGCACCGTAAAAAGGCCTTGCATTTTAACCGCTTACACCACCCGTCGCCACCCGCGGCGGGGTCCCGCGACGGCTGGAACGGCGCAAGCCTTAGAATCCGGGCTTTCCCGAATCCCTCATCTGAAACCGAGGCCCGCATGTCATCCAGCAGAAGCAGCGATGTCCTGACCACCAGCATCGACAACGGCATCGCCGTCGTCACCCTCAACCGGCCGCAGGCCATGAACGCGTTGAACCGGCAACTGCGCGAGGAGATCATGGCGCTGTGCAGCGAGCTCGACGCCGATCCGGCCGTCGGCGTCATCATATTCACCGGCGCGGGTGATCGCGCCTTCTGCGTCGGCGCCGCCCTCAAGGAGCGCGGCCAGCGCACGACCGAGGCGATGTACGACGAGCGGCGCTTCTTCCGCGGCAAATGGGTCAGCGCGATCGCCAGCATCGCCAAACCGACCATCGCCGCGATCCACGGCTACTGCCTCGGCGGCGGCCTCGAGGTGGCGCTGCAGTGCGACCTGCGCGTCGCCGCCGACAACGCCCGTTTCGGATTGCCTGAAGTGACCCTGGGTTTCCTGCCGGGCGCCGGCGGCACCCAGCGTCTGCCGCGCCTGATCGGATTGCAGCGCGCCAAGGAAATGATCCTGACCGGGCGCCATATCGACGCCGCGGAAGCGGAAAGGCTGGGCATAGTGCTGCGTGTGGTCACGCGCGAACAGCTGATGCCCACGGCAATGGAATTGGCACAGGCCATCGCAAAAAACCCGCGCATCGCCGTGCTGCAGGCGAAAGTCGCGCTCAACGCCTCGCAGGAAACGATGCTGTCCGGCGGGCTTCAGGCCGAGAACGAGGCCTGGCTGCCCTGCATGCTGTCGGACACCTGGAAGGCGAAGCTGGAACGCTTCCGCGACTGAGCAACAGACGCTCAGCCCGAAATCGCGATCATGTCGAAATCCGCCTTGGTCGCCCCGCAGTAGGGACAGGTCCAGTCGGCGGGCACGTCCTCCCAGCGCGTGCCCGGCGGGATGCCCTCGTCAGGCAGACCGGCGGCTTCGTCATAGATGAAGTTACAGAGGATGCACTGCCACTTCTTCACGTCCGTTCAACCCTGTTCGTTGACCATCGGCTTGCCGGCCGCGTAGAGCTTCAGGTTTTCGGTGAATATCGCAGCGGCGCGGTTGTCGTTGCCGGCGGAGGCCGAGGCATTGTGCGGCGAGACGATGACATTGGGGATGTCCCACAGCGGTGAATCCGCCGGCAGCGGCTCCTTCTCGAACACGTCGAGGTAGGCGCCGGCGATCTGCTTTGACTGCAGCGCCGCGATCAGCGCCTTTTCGTCGGCGCAGCCGCCGCGGGCGACGTTGATCAGGTGCGCATGTTTCGGCATCAGCGCCAGTGTTTTCGCGTTGACCAGCTGGTGGGTTTCTTTCGTATAGGGGCAGGCCAGCACCAGCCAGTCGCATTTCGGCAGCAGGTCGGGCAGCTTGTCCAGCGTGTGCATTTCATCGACCGGGTCGCCGTCGCGTTTCGGGCTGCGACGCAGGCCGATCACCTTCATCTCCAGCGCCTGGCACATTTTCGCCACCGTCGCGCCGATGGTGCCGAGCCCGACGACAATCACCGTCTGCCCGCGCAGGTCGCGAGGCACGCCAGCGCCGCGCACGGGATCCCATTTGCGCTCGCGCTGTGCCGCGATCCAGCGCGGGAAGCCGCGCGCCAGCATCAGCAGGCCGCAGACCGCCGTCTGCCCCACCGGCTCGCCGTTGCTGCCGGCGGACGTCGTCAGCCGCACCTTGCGCTCGTGCAGCGCCGGCAGGAAGGGATGCTGGTCAATGCCGGTGCTGGTGAAATGCACCCATTTCAGCCCGGGCGCGTTTTTCACGGTGTCGCCGAAACCCGGGTAGTGATCCGAAAAACGGATGTCGCGCGTCAGGTAGGCCGCCTCGATTTTCGCCAGCGTTTCCGCCGGCAGGCGCTGTGACGGGTCATCGGGCAGATGGATGATCTGCGGCGTGACGCCTGCCGCCTTCGCCGCGGCCTGCAACTGTTCGCCGAACTGCGCCACGAACCCCCTGGACAGCAAGATACCGGTCATCGCCTCGTGCTCCCTGCGGAAATGGTGTGGATGAATGCCGTTGTCACTTGTCGCGCTTGAACAGCGCGTCGAGTTTCTGCTCGTACGAGTGGTAGTCGAGGTAATCGTAGAGGTCGTCGCGCGACTGCATCAGCCCGACCACGTCCTTCTGGTGGCCTTCCTTGCGGATGCTCTGGTAAACCTTCAGCGCTGCGGCATTGGCCGCGCGCCAGGCCGACAACGGATAGAGCGCCATCGCGACATTCGCGCCGGCCAGTTCCTGGACGGTGAACAGCGGCGTCTTGCCGAACTCGGTGATGTTGGCGAGGATCGGCACCTTCACCGCGTCGGCGAACTTCTTGTATTCCGACAACTCGGTGATCGCCTCCGGGAAAATCATGTCGGCGCCGGCTTCGACGCAGGCCACCGCGCGTTCGACGGCGGCATCCAGCCCCTCGACCGCCAGCGAATCGGTGCGCGCGATGATCACGAAATTGGCGTCGGTCTTGGCGTCGGCGGAGGCCTTGATGCGGTCGACCATTTCCTCCTTGCTGACGATTTCCTTGTTCGGACGGTGGCCGCAGCGTTTCTGCATCACCTGGTCCTCGATGTGCATCGCCGCGGCGCCGAACTTGATCAGCGATTTCACGGTGCGCGCAATGTTGAAGGCGCCGCCGAAGCCGGTGTCGACATCAACCAGCAGCGGCAGGTCGCAGACATCGGTGATGCGGCGCACGTCGGTCAGCACGTCATCCAGCGTGCTGATCGCGAGGTCGGGCAGGCCCAGCGAGCCTGCGGCGACACCGCCGCCCGAAAGGTAGACCGCCTTGAAGCCGCTGCGCTGGGCCAGCCGCGCATGGTAGGCGTTGATGGCGCCGACGATCTGCAGCGGCTTTTCGGCGGCAACCGCGGCGCGGAATTTCGCGCCCGGGGTCAGGGAAACGGTCATGGCAGGACTCCTGTCGTATGGGCGGCGGCAACGCGGGCGTTGCCGGCATGCGAACGCCCGAAAGCCCGGGCGGCTACCGGAGCGGCCGTCCGGAATCTGGACGAATCGGTTTTTTGGGTCAAAAATGGCTGACAAAAAAGATACCACAGGGGTAGCTATTCCGCCAGAGCGGGCACGGTGGCATAATCCCGGCTCCCCAGTCTCACGATTCGGACTACGCTTATGGCACCCGCGAAAAACCCCGCCGACGACAACCAGGGCCGGCTGACCGGCACACAGAGCATCGAACGTGCGCTGTTGCTGCTCCGGGAAATCGCCGCACACAACCGTTCCGGCTCCCGCCTGCTCGACCTCGCCACGCGCACCAGCCTGCAGCGCCCGACGGTGCACCGCATGCTGAAATGCCTGGCCCACGAGGGCATGGTGCAGCAGGACTCCGAAACCCACCGCTATTTCCTCGGCCCGATGGCCTTCGAACTCGGGCTGACGGCGGCGCCGCGCTTCAATCTGCGCGAAATCTGCCATCCGGCGATGTCGCGCATCGCCGAAGCCACCGGCGACACGGTGTTCCTGACCCAGAGGAGCGGTCTCGATGCAGTGTGCATCGACCGCCGCGAAGGCACTTTTCCGATCAAGACCTTCACGCTGGAAGTCGGCATGCGCCGGCCGCTGGGCGTGGGCACCGGCAGCCTGGCCATCCTTGCGGCGCTGCCGGAGGAGGAATTCCGCGGCATCATCGCCAGCAACGAGCCGCGACTGCCGGAACACGGCCTCAACGGCCCGTCACTGCTGTCGCAGGCACGCAAGGCGCAGAAACTCGGCTACGCGGTGCGCGAGACCCCGACCCTCGCGGGCGTGCGCTCCCTCGGCCACGTGCTGCGCAACCAGAGCGGCGTCCCCTTCGCTTCGCTGTCGATTTCAGCCATTTCCAGCCGCATGTCCGACCGCCGCGTGCAGGAACTCGCGACGCTGCTGCGCAACGAGGCGCGGCTGATCGAACGCCAGATCGCCAACGGCATGGAGATCCGCTGACACGGGTTTTGCCTGAAGGCACAATGCCGGCAAGCCGGAATACAACGGCAACAACGAGGAGAATTTCATGATCCACGCATCCCGCCTGATCGCCGCACTGCTGCTTGCCGCCACCGCTGGAACAGCCCTGGCCCAGGCCTGGCCCGCCAAGCCGGTCCGTTTCGTCGTGCCCTATCCGCCCGGCGGCAGCAACGACGTGCTGACGCGCATCACCGCGCAGGCGATGGCGCCCGGCCTCGGCCAGCAGATCCTGATCGACAACCGCGGCGGTGCCGGCGGCATGATCGGCGCCGACCATGTCGCCAAGTCGGCGCCTGACGGCTATTCGATCGTCAATGTCCAGGCCTCCTTCACCGCCAATGCCGCGCTGCGGCCGAAAATGGCCTACGACCCGATGGCCGATTTCGCCTACATCGGCATGATGGCGCGCGGCCCGCTGCTCGCCGTGGTGCATCCCTCGCTGCCGGTCAAAAACATCCGCGACCTGATCGCGCTGGCCAAGGCCAAGCCGGGCCAGATCAACTACGGCTCCACCGGCACCGGTGGCCACAACCACATGG
>JAEYXO010000327.1 GCA_023431245.1 Pseudomonadota bacterium
CGTACAGCGTGAAGCCCACGGCCGTCAGCGCCACCGAGAAGAAGGCGATGGCCATCCAGAACAGCTTGACGCTCAGTTTCGGTCGGGGCAGGGTGACTGACAAATGCGGCTCCGTGGACGGCGTCCAGGGGCGGTGGACGCGGTTATGTTACCCCTTGTCTTCGTCGTCATCCATCAGGATGCGGTGGGCTGGCCCTTCCATGTCGTCAAACTGCCCGCTCTTCAGCGCCCACCAGAAGATGGCGCCGATGGCGAACACCAGGACCACGCTCAGCGGAATCAGCAGGTAGAGGATCTCCATGCCCGCGCCGGCCTAGACGTAGCCCAGCCAGGACCACCAGGTCGCCCCCAGCAGCAGCACCAGCAGATAGCCGAAAACGGTGAGCACGAGTCCGGTGCGCACGAAGTCACGCACGGTGAAGGTGTCGGTGCCGTAGGCCACCATGTTCTGCGGCGCGTTCACCGGCAGAATGAAACCGAAACTGACGACGAACTGCAGCAGCAGGGTCATGCCGATCACGTTGAGTCCCGGCGTCTGCACCGTCTGCAGCACGCTGATGATGATCGGGATCATCGCCGAAGCCAGCGCGGTGGCACTGGCAAAACCCAGGTGGATCACGATCAGGAACAGCGACATCACCGCGAGGATCATCAGCACCGGCATGTTCTGCAGCCCGAAGCCGGCAACGATGATGTTGGCGAGCCAGCCCGCGGCCTTCGTCTGCAGCAGCGCGGTGCCGAGGCTGATGCCGACGCCGAACAGCACCACCGTGCCCCAGGGTATGCGGTTCTGGACCTGCTTCCAGTCCATGATGCCGATGCCCGGCAGGAACATCAGCGCGATCGCTGCCACCGTCGTGGATGCGGTATCGAAGGGGTGCAGCACCTTTTAGGTCGCCCACAACGCGAGCAGCGCCAGTGAAATCGCCAGCAGCTTTTTCTCTGCCGCCGTCATCGGGCCAAGTTCGGCCAGCGCCTTGCGGATCGCCTCGCGGCCGCCCTGCACCTCATCGGTCTCCGGCGGCATCATGCGCACCATCACGAAATAGAGCACCACGGACATCGCGATCGACCACGGTGCCGCCGCAATCAGCCAGTCCAACCAAGTCACCGTGCCTTTGAGCATTTTTTCGATGAACCCGGTCGCCACCATGTTCTGGGCGGCCGCCGTCTTGACGCCAACATTCCAGATGCTCGCGGCCTGCGCGGTGGTGATCATCAGCAGCCCCGCAAACCGACTCCTGCGGTCGACGCCGAAGGCAAGGATGATGCCCATGATGATCGGAACCAGGCAAGCCACCCGCGCGGTGGTGCTCGGCACGAAAAACGACAGCACGATGCCCACGAGGATCGCACCAACGACCACCCGCCGCGTCCCCGCCCCGACTTTCGAAAGGATCCACAGTGCAATGCGCTTGTCGAGGCCGGTCACGGTCATCGCCGCAGACAGGAACAGCGCAGCAGCCACCAGAGCCAGCGCGGTGTTGGCGAAGCCCCCGAGCGCAAGGGTCAGCGCGGCTCCCGTACCGAGCAGTGCATCCGGCCTGGCAACACTCGGAGCCAATCCGAGTAGGAAGGCTATAAGCGCCGCAATCATCACGGCACTGACGGCATAATCGACGGCCTCGGTCACCCACAGGATCACCGCGAACAGCAGCACGCCGAGCATGTACTGCCCGGCAACGGGCAGACCCTCGGGCTGCGGCATCAGCACTGTGCCCAGCAGCGCGGCGATGGCGAGCCAGATGCCCCATTGTTTCACCGGCGCGAAGCCCGTTACGGCAGTGTCAGTGCTTGCCATGCTTCTCCTCCTGCGGATTGATTCTCCTGAAATCGTAAGTCGTGCCGCACACTCCGGTCATTGCCGGGATCATGTCAGCCGTTCCCCCGCGACAGGCGCAGCGCATTGAGCACCACCAGCAGCGAGCTCGCCGACATGCCGACCGCCGCGATCAGCGGCGTCACCAGCCCCGCCATCGCCAGCGGCAGCGCCACTGCGTTGTAGACCATGGTCCAGCCAAGGTTTTGGCGGATCACACGCAGCGTACGGCGCGCGTTACGCACGGTTCCCGCCAGCACGTCGAGCCGGTCGCCAAGCAGGATGATGTCGGCGCTGACCTGCGCCAGTTCGGTGCCGCTGCCGGGTGCGATGGACACCTGCGCGCGAGCCAGCACCGGCGCGTCATTGACGCCGTCGCCGATCATCGCGACCACCGCGCCCTGCGCCTGCAGATTTTCCACGTAAGCCAGTTTGTCAGCCGGCGTTGCGCCTCCGGCGTAATCCGCGATGCCAAGTTCGAAAGCCGTATGCGCAACCCGCTGGGGACGGTCGCCTGAAAGCAGCGAGACCCGGGCACCGCCGGTCACAAGGTCGCGAACCAGGGCTGCCGCGTCATGGCGCACCACATCATCAAGCAGGAACAATGCGATCCAGCCCTTGTCATCGCCGAGCGCGACCACGGCGATGGCATCCGGCACGCACTCCAGGTCCGGCGGCAGAGCCCGCCCGTGCAGACACGCCACGTACGCAGGACTGCCGATGCGCAGCAGGCGTCCCCCAACGGAGCCCTCGATACCCTGGCCGGTGGCGGCGCTCACGCCGCTGGCCACCGGGTGCACGCCGTTGGCCGCAGCCACCAGCGCGCGACCCACCGGATGTTCGGACCAGGACTCGAGCGCCGCCGCGAGCGCGAGACATTGCGCGGGTGACTCGGACGCCAGCGCCCTGATTCCGGCGAGCGCCATGCGGCCGCTGGTCAGGGTTCCCGTCTTGTCAAACACGAAATGAGTCGCACGCGCCAGCGTTTCCAGCGCGGCACCGCGGGTCACCAGCACGCCCTCGCGGTACGCGGAGCCGGTCGCAGCGGTCAAGGCAGCGGGGGTGGCCAGCGACAACGCACAGGGACAGGTCACCACCAGCATGGCCACCGCTATCCAAAGCGCACGCTGCGGATCGATCTGCCACCAGACCGCAAAGGTCACCAGTGTCAGCAGCAGCAGCGAGGCCACGAACCAGCGCGCAACCCGGTCGGCGAGCTTTGCGATGCGCGGCTTTTCGGCCTGTGCACGGTCCATCAGGCGCACGATGCCCGCCAGCACGGTGTCCTCACCGATACGGGTAACCCGCATCACAACCACGCCGTCGAGGTTGACCGCACCGCCGGTCAGCAGGTCTCCCGGTCGCTTGTTCACCGGCCGTGATTCACCGGTCAGCAAGGCGTCGTCGGCCTTGCTGCCGCCCTCGACGACGATGCCGTCCGCCGGAATGCCTTCGCCGGGGCGCACCCGCACGAGATCGCCCGGGCGCAGTGCCGCGGCGGCAATGCGCTCGCCGGAGCCGTCCTGAAGGATGCGCTCGGCGGTGGCAGGCACCAGGCGCACCAGACGCTCCTGAGTCCTCACCGCCTTCGCCCGCGCCTCCATTTCGAGAAAGCGGGCTCCGAGCAGCAGGAACACGAACATGGATACCGAATCGAAATAGACATCTCCGCTGGCCGTCCAGGTTGCGTAAACGCTGGCCGCGAAGGCGATCACAATACCCAGCGTGACCGGCACATCCATGCCGACGCGCCCCCGGCGCAGGTCGCGCCAGGCACCGTCGTAGAAAGGAACCGCCGACCACAGCGCCACCGGCAGCGTCAGCACGAGGCTGGCGAGACGCATCAGCTGTTCGATGTCCGGCGTCATCGTGCTTTCGGCGATGTACACCGGAACGGCATACATCATCACCTGCATCATGCTGAAGCCGGCAATGAACAGGCGCCACAGCAGGACACCGCGCTCGCGGCGCAGGCGCTCCTCCGCCCGTCCGGCATCATAGGGATGCGCGGAATAGCCGAGACCGGCAACCGCGCCGAGGATCGCGCTCAGCGTGGTGGCGCGGGAATCCCAGCGCACCCGTGCGCGCCGCGTCGCGTAGTTCAGCGACACCGCGGACACGCCGGCGAGCCGCGCGATGCTCCGTTCGATCAACCAGACGCAGGCGGCGCAGGTCACGCCGTCGATCAGCAGCGACGCCTCCCTTTCATGCTCGCCTGCGTCCCTGACGAAGCTGCGCTGCACTTCGGGCATGTCGTACACGCTCAGCTCCTCGGGAACGGCAGCCAAATCACGGCCCGACGGCGCCATCGCCGTGCGGTTGCGGTAATAGGCGCCAAGACCGTTGCCGATGATCGTCTGCGCGACAGCCTGGCAACCGCGGCAGCAGGTCGGGCGTTCGGTGCCGTCCACCTCCACGGGAAACGCCGCATCGCCGACCGGCAATCCGCAATGGAAACACCCCGCGGGGGAATCCGCCGCGGGGTGCTGCTGCGCGGTTGCCGGCGTATATGCCGTCATCCGCGGTACGCGAGCAGCGCGACCATCAGAACTTCATTCCCAGTCCCACGCCGAGGATGACGGGGTTGATCTTGAAGCTGGCGGCAGCGGCACCCGACACCTGGGTATCGATCCAGATCTTCTTCAGATCGACATTGAGAAAAAACGTCCTGTTGATCGGAAAATCGGCCCCCAACTGCAATGCCCCTCCCCAGCTGTTGCGATCCACCGTGGCCGTGCCGTTCAGCAGGCTGATGTCGTAAAAACGCGTGTAATTGATGCCTGCACCCACATACGGACGGAACGAGGCGCTGTCCGGCGAAAAATGATACTGCAGCGTCAGCGTCGGCGGCAGCAGTGCCACGGAACCGATGTTGGCGCCGGCCGCGGTGATCGTGTGCTTTTTGGTGGCCAGGATCAGCTCGAGGCCGAGGTTGCGCGTCACAAAATAGGTGAAATCGAGCTCCAGCGTGGTTTCGGTGCTGGCATCCAGGTTCAGCGCCGAAGAACTCGCATCCGGATTGATATTGATGACGCGCGCACGCGCCAGCCAGTCACCCTGCGCGGCCTGCGCCGCACCGGCCATCATGCTGATTGCCAGGAAAGCCGGTAGCCATGACCATCGTTTCATTTGCATCTTCAGGTTGTCGATCGGTTGAAACAGGCATCCACGGCGACATCCTAGGCAGCTTGCCCCTCGGGCATGTTGACCCACATCAAATACCCTGCACACCCTCAGGGTTGTCCTTTTAAAATGACGCCATGATTCCCTGGCTCGAACGCGGCGCCCCCTTCCCGCCGCTGGCACAGGCACTGCGAGAACCCAACGGGCTGCTGGCGGCCGGAGGAACGCTGGATGACGACCGGCTGCTCACGGCGTACCGCAGCGGCATATTTCCCTGGTACGGCGAGGGCCAGCCGGTGCTGTGGTGGAGTCCGGATCCGCGCATGGTGCTGTTTCCTGCGGAATTCCGGCTGCCGCGCTCGCTCGCAAAACGGATGCGCCGCCGCGATTATGAAATCCGGATTGACAGCGCATTCGAGGCGGTGATGCGCGCCTGCGCCGCGCCGCGCGGCGACGGCGCAGGCACATGGATCACGGAGGACATGATCAGCGCCTACTGCACGCTGCACCGCATGGGACATGCGCATTCGGTCGAGACCTGGATTGACGGCGAACTCGCCGGCGGACTGTACGGCATTGCCCTGGGCCGGATGTTCTACGGCGAGTCCATGTTCACCCGGGTTGCGGATGCCTCCAAGATAGCGCTGGCCAGCCTGGTGCACCGCCTGGAAAGCCGGCAGTTCGGCATGATCGACTGCCAGATGAACACCGCGCACCTTGCACGTTTCGGCGCGCGCGAAATACCGCGGGACGATTTCTCGGCGCGCCTTGCGGAATTGGTAAACTATCCCGCGCCTGCCGATGTCTGGCGCCTTGAGGAAGCACCGACGAACTGAGTCCGCAGCCGTGACCTATCTTTCCGAATTTCCGCTCTCGGTACTGCAGTTTTATGCGACTGCGCCCTACCCCTGCAGCTATCTGCCGGAGCGCATGGCGCGCTCGCAGGTCGCCACGCCCAGCCACCTGATCGACGGCCCGATCTACAGCGAACTGGTGCGCGCCGGCTTCCGCCGCAGCGGCGCCTTCACCTACCGCCCCCATTGCGACCGCTGCCGGGCCTGCGTGCCGGTGCGCGTGAATGTCGAGGACTTCAGGGCAAGCCGCAACCAGCGCCGCGCCTGGAAACGCCACAGCGGCCTCGAATCGCGGATGTTCGACCTCAAATACCATCCTGAACACTATGCGCTGTACCTGCGCTACCAGGCCCGGCGCCATGCCGGCGGCGGCATGGACCAGGACAGCCGCGAGCAGTACCGGCACTTCCTGCTGCAGAGCAATGTCGACTCGCGGCTGGTGGAATTCCGCGAAAACGGGACGCTGCGCATGGTCAGCATCCTCGACCAGCTGCAGGACGGTGTTTCCTCGGTGTACACCTTCTTCGATCCCGAAGAGGGCGGCGCCAGCTTCGGGACCTACAACATCCTGTGGCAGATCGACCTGTGCCGCCGGCTCGACCTGCCCTATCTCTATCTCGGCTACTGGATAGAACAAAGCCGGAAGATGTCCTACAAGATCCGCTTCCAGCCGATGGAGGGTCTGGTCGACGGCCGCTGGCAGGCGCTGGCTGGCTGAACAAGGCCCGGCCGGCGCAAGCCGGTACAATGCCGGCATGTATACCCTGATCCGCCCCCTGCTGTTCACGCTGGACGCCGAGTCCGCGCACCACCTGACCCTGGAATCGCTGCGCCTTGCCGGCGCGCTGGCGCGGCCTTGCGTGCCTCGCGTCGCCGCAGCGCCCCGCAGCGTCATGGGACTCGAATTTCCGAACCCTGTGGGCCTTGCCGCCGGCCTCGACAAGAACGGCGATTACATCGACGCTCTTGCAGTGCTCGGTTTCGGCTTCATCGAAATCGGCACGGTGACGCCGCGCCCGCAGCCCGGCAATCCGCGGCCGCGGATGTTCCGCCTGCCTGCGGCGCGCGCGGTGATCAACCGCATGGGCTTCAACAACAACGGTGTCGATGCGCTCGTTGCCAACGTCAGGCGCGCGCGTTTCCGCGGCATACTCGGCATCAACATCGGCAAGAACTTCGACACGCCGATCGAACGCGCCGCGGATGACTACCTGGCCTGCCTGCGCAAGGTTTATGAACATGCCGGTTATGTCACCGTCAACATCTCCTCGCCGAACACCAAGAACCTGCGCCAGTTGCAGCAGGGTGATGAACTCGGCCAATTGCTCTCGGTGCTGCGGAAGGAACGCGAACGGCTCGCCGACCGCCATGGCCGGCGCGTTCCGCTGGCGCTGAAAATCGCCCCCGATCTCGACGCCTCGCAGGTATCGGCCATCGCGGACCTGCTGGTGGCCTACGGCATCGATGCGGTCATCGCCACCAACACCACCGTGGCGCGTGACGCGGTCGCCCACCTGCCCCATGGCGGCGAAACCGGCGGCCTCAGCGGCGCCCCGCTGACCACCCGCGCGCAGAATGTCACCCGGCAGCTGGCCGAAACACTCCGGGGTGCGGTGCCGATCATCGGCGTTGGCGGCATCATGGCCGGCAATGACGCCGCGGCACGGATCGACGCGGGCGCCAGCCTGGTGCAGCTTTATACGGGACTGGTCTACGCAGGGCCGGCGCTGGTGGCGCATTGCGCCGGGGCCATTGCGAGGTTGAAATCGTGCTGATCGGCATACCCCGGGAAATCAAGGACCACGAATACCGGGTCGGCGCCACGCCGGATGGCGTGCAGGCCTTCGTTGCCGCGGGTCATGCGGTACGGGTCGAGCGAGAGGCCGGGGCGCGCATCGGATTTTCCGACAATGACTATCGGGCCGCCGGCGCAACCATTGCGGCAGGGGCCGGGGAAGTCTATGCCGCGGAACTGGTCATCAAGGTCAAGGAAATCCAGCGCA
>JAEYXO010000040.1 GCA_023431245.1 Pseudomonadota bacterium
GGTTCAGGCGGATCAGTGTTCCCGCCTCGACCATCTCGTTGCACAGACGATCGTATTCTTCCTTGCTGCCGTCACACCACACGATGCGGACGGGCTTGGTCAGTTGCGCCACTTCGGCAACCCAGGCCTTGAGTTTTGCATGAGTGACATGGGCCGGGCTTTCCATTGCAGGCTGCACCTGCAACCGGGTCGCGGGCTGGTTCATCAAGGAACTCCTCTTGCGGAAGGCGTTGATTTTTATGAAAAAACAAAGGCAAAGCGAAATTTGGGGATTTCGCTCTGCCCGACACCGCGGATTTTACATCAAATTGTCAAAAACCGGGTCAGGCCGCAGCCGGCGCTTTGCGGTCGCGCAGGAACAGAATCGCCAGTCCCGTGAACAGCAGAAAGGGAATCGCACCGTAATTCATGATTTCCCAGCCGCGCGCCGAAAACAGCCATCCGGAGGATGCCGAACTGATCGCCATGGTGATGAATATGGCCATGTCGTTGGCACCCTGCACCTTGGCCTTTTCCGCCGGCGCATGGGTTTCAGTGAGCAGCGTGGTTCCGCCCAGGTACATGAAATTCCAGCCGATGCCGATCAGCACCAGGGCCGCCCAGAAATGCAGCACCTCGATGCCCGACAGCGCGATGGCCACGCAGGCCAGGCTCAGCAGGACGCCGGTGAACATGATGCTGCGCACCCCGAAACGCCTGATCAGCGATCCGGTGAAGAATGACGGCGCGAACATGGCGACGACATGCCACTGGATCACAAAAGCGGCATCGCTGAAGGGATGCTCGCAGGACTGCATTGCCAGAGGCGTCGCCGTCATCAGCAGGTTCATCACGCCGTAACCGATCATGCCCGAGAGCACGGCGACAATGAAAGCCGGTTGCCTGGCGATTTCCGACAGCGGCCTGCCCCGCTCTTTCTGCTCGGCCGCACTGAGCCGCGGAATATCCATCATTCTCTGCAATGCCAGCGCAAGCATGCAAAATCCGGTCAGCGCGAGATAGGTTGCGAGAAATTCGGTGCCGAAAAAATCCTTGGTCAGCTTGCTGGTCTGCGGACCCAGCACCCCGCCGACCAGGCCGCCAGCCATCACCAGGGAAATCGCCTTGCTCTTGAAATCGGCGCCGGCAACGTCCGCCGCAGCGAAGCGGTAGTACTGGCCGGAGGCATTGTAAATGCCCATTACCAGTGTCCCGGCGCAGAGCAGCCAGAAACTGTGGCTGTAAATCGCATAACCGCAAATCAGCGCGCCGAGAATTCCGACCAGAGTGCCCGCGCTGAAGCCGTTGACGCGGCCGATGCGCCGCATCAACTGGGACACCAGCACCGTGGACAGCGCCGCGCCAACGACATATGCCGTCACCGGCAGCGTGGCCAGCGACTTGTTTTCAGCAAGCGCGAAACCTGCCAGGCCGTTGACTGAAATCAGGATCGTGTTGTTGGTGAACAGCAGCGCCTGCGCCGCACACAGCAGTGCGACGTTTTTCTTTTCAACATTCAATTCAGCTGTACTCGCTCTCGGGTGCAGGCGCCTGATCAGCGTTTCTGGAACTGTGTCTTGCCGAACATCACTTCGCGCGCTTTGTCATCGACCGGATTGCTGTTCGACTCTCCGGCCAGGACCTGCAGGGCGCGCTGCACCGCCGGACGCGCGCTGATGGCGTCAAACCAGCGCTTGGCATGCGGGTACTCGTTCATGTCGATGCCACGGCTGTCAGCACCGCGCATCCACGGAAATATCGCCATGTCGGCAATGCTGTACTCGTCGCAGGCCACGAACTCGGATTGCGCCAGCTGTTTGTCCAGCACATGGGTCAGCCGGTTGGCCTCGTTGGTGTAACGCTCGATCGCGTATTCGATCTTGTCCTTGGCATAGCGGCGGAAATGGTTGGCCTGGCCGAACATCGGGCCGACGCCGCCCATCTGCCACATCAGCCATTGCACGCAGGTCCAGCGCCGGCCGATGTCATCGGGCAGGAATTTTCCGGATTTCGAAGCCAGATAGAGCAGGATCGCGCCAGATTCCATCAGCGACAGCGGTTTGCCGCCGGGACCGTCGGGATCGACAATCGCCGGAATGCGGTTGTTCGGGCTGATTTTCAGGAATTCAGGCGCAAACTGTTCGCCGGTGCGGATGTTCACGCCGTGCACCCGGTACGGCAACCCGGTTTCCTCCAGCATGATGTGGATTTTGTGGCCGTTGGGCGTCGCCCAGCTGTAGAGCTCGATCATGGGATCTCCGTGTCTGGCTGCATCGGGTCGGGGAAGCGCGAAGTATAGCCCAGCGCGGACGGGGACCGCCGCCACGGTTTGCTGTTAATCTCCCCGCCTTCGCGATGATTACCATGCGCAATTTCCTGCTGCCGCCGGGCACACTGCCCGATGCCCGCGCCCTGCTTGCGGCTCGCGGATTGCGGGCTTTCGGCGACGGGTTTGTCAGCCTGCTGCTGCCTTATTACCTGACCCTGCTGGGATACGGCGCCTGGGAAATCGGCCTGCTGGTCACCGCGACCCTGCTGGGATCCGGCCTGATGACACTCGGCGTGGGTTTCATCGCCCATCGCCATTCCGCCCGCCACCTGCTGCTGCTGGCCAGCCTGCTGATGGCGGCCACCGGCATCGCCGTGCCCTCGTTGACGGAGTTCTGGCCGCTGTTCGTGGTCGCAGTCGTGGGCACGCTGAATCCCGCCGCCAATGACGTGACCCTGTTTTCGCCACTGGAACAGACCCTGCTGACCCGCGCGGCTCCGGCAAGCTCCCGCACCGCGCTGTTTGCGCGCTACAGCCTGATCGGGGCGCTCGTCGCCGCCATCGGCGCTCAGGCCGCGGGCCTGCCCGATCTTTATGCCCCGGAAGGCGGCGCGGCGCTGCTGCCCGCGATACAGGCCATGTTCCTGCTCTACGCCCTGCTCGGCGCCGTCGGCTTCCTGCTCTACCTGCGCCTGTCACCCGCGCTGGAGTCCGGAAGCCACGAACAGCCGGTGCCCCTCGGAAAATCGCGCCGCATCGTCTACACGCTGGCCGCACTGTTCAGCATCGACGCCTTCGCCGGCGGCTTTGCGGTGCAGTCGCTGCTGGCGCTGTGGCTGTTCCAGAAATTCGAACTTTCGGTGGCAGCCGCCGGCAGCATCTTTTTCTGGACCGGGATTCTGACCGCGTTCTCCCATCTCGCGGCAGCCAGGGTCGCGGCGCGTTTCGGCCTGATCAACACGATGGTCTACACCCATCTCCCGGCAAACCTGTTCCTGATCCTGGTGCCGTTCATGCCGACACTGGAACTGGCGCTGCTGTTCCTGTTCCTGCGCAGTGCGCTGTCATCGATGGATGTGCCGGCGCGCAGTTCGTACGTGATGGCCGTGGTGTCCCCCGGCGAGCGCCCGGCCGCCGCCAGCCTGACCGCGGTGCCGCGCAGCCTCGCCAGCGCCCTCAGTCCTTCGCTCGCCGGCGCGCTGCTGGCGATGAGCACTTTCGGCTGGCCGCTGGTGATCTGCGGTGCACTGAAAATCGCCTACGATCTGGCGCTGCTGAAAATGTTCAGCGCGGTGAAACCTCCGGAAGAGGCCGATAAGGCGCAGTGATGGAAGGTGATGCCGCCCCGCCACCGGACCGCGGACGCTTCATTCGATGACCTGTTCCTCCGGTGCGGGTCCCCAGCGCAGCCAGACCCGCAGCCTGCGGAATCCGTCATTGTCGAGGCTGTCGCCGGTCACCACCACGTGCACCGGCCAGCGCTGCCGTTCGAGGCGGATGTTCAGCACGGTCAGCAGGGTTCCCGCAGTGCTGCTGCCGAGGATGCGTCCGGATTGCCAGCTGCCGTCGCGGCGCCCGATCGCCAGCTGCTCGCGGTTGCGGAATCTCAGGCAGGTGATCGCCCGCGGTCCGCAACGCAGGGCCTGCTGCCAGACACCATGCACGGCACTGGCCAGCAGGCCGGCCATCAGCACCGCGAGCAGTCCGCCAGGCAGGGGCATGGACAGCAGCAGCCCGCCCAGCGCCGCATGGACAGCAGCCAGAACCAGGGCCAGCCGGTATGCCGGCCGCAGGGTGAGCGGCGGAAAGTGGATCTTGTCCATGCGGTGCATTGCAGCGGATTCGCTGGAAGAATGCAAAGGCCCCATGAAAATATAAACAAGTATTTGTTTTTATTATGTTTTTTATAATTTCCCCGCAGAGACGCTATCATGCGCGTCTTGCGATGACTCCCCCTACAGCGATGACCCTGCCGTGACAGCCGCAACCCTGCCCCAATACGCCCTGCTGCATTTTTGCGGCGACGATGCACAGTCCTTCCTGCACGCTCAGCTCACCTGCGACGTGCAGGCCCTGAAAATGGGACGCAGCAGCTACGGCGGATACTGCACGCCCAAGGGCCGTCTGCTCGCGACTTTCCTGCTGTGGGCGGAGAACGGTGGCTACACGATGCTGTTGCCTGCTCCGCTCGCCGAGGCCATGCGCAAAAAGCTGTCGATGTACATCCTGCGCGCAAAGGTCAAGGCCGGCATTCTTGACGATGCCGTCATCGGCGTGTCCGGTGCGGATGCAACCGCGGATATCGCCAATCTCGGCGGCACCAAACCGGCTTCTCTGCACGGGATCGAATACACCGCCGATGTCCGCACGATAGCACTGCCGCAAGAACGCCACCTGGTGGTCCTCCCGCGTTCAGCTGCCTCCGGAATCCAGGCAGCCGCCCCCGGCTCCTGGGAACGGCTGGACATCGCTGCCGGCATACCGTTCATCGTGCAGGCGACGCAGGAGGAGTTCGTGCCGCAGATGGTCAACCTCGACCTGATCGGCGCGCTGAGCTACACCAAGGGCTGTTATCCGGGCCAGGAAATCGTCGCCCGCACCCATTACCTCGGCAGGCTCAAGCAGCGCATGTTCCGCGCGATGCTGGCGGCCCCGGCCGCGGCGGGCGACAGGCTGTATTGCGCGGAACTCGGCGACCAGTCAGCGGGGATGATCGTCACCGCCGCCGCAGCCGGCAGCGGTCACGAAGTGCTCGCGGTGCTGCAAACCGCTTATGCCCATTCATCACGCTACCACCTGGGCAGCCTGCAGGGGCCGCAACTGGAACTGCTGCCCCTGCCCTATGCAATCACCTGAAACGGCGCACACCCATGACCTGGTCCTATTACATCTATTACCGAGTTGAACCCGTGCATGCCGCCGCCTGCGGTGAGGCGGTCGGCAAACTGCTGGATGCCGTGCACCAACGCACCGGCATCCGCGGCCGCGTGCTGAAAAAGCGCAACGAACCGCTGCTGTGGATGGAAATCTACGAACATGTCGCCGATGAGGCCAAATTCGAGTGGGAACTGGCCGAAGCCGTGGCCGCCGCGCAAATCCAGCCCCTGCTGCAGGCCGGCAGTCAGCGGCATACCGAATGTTTCGCGGAATAAGGCATGTGCCTGATCCTTTTCAGTTTCCGCGCCCATCGTCATTTCCCGCTGGTGGTCGCCGCGAACCGCGACGAACATTTCAGCAGGCCGGCGGCAGCGGCCGCTTTCTGGGATGACCATCCGGCCGTATACGCCGGCCGCGACCTCGAACAGGGCGGCACCTGGATGGGTATCAGTACCGAAGGCCGTTTTGCCGCAGTGACCAATTACCGGCAGGGACGCCCCGGCGCGGCGGCACCCCGTTCCCGCGGCGCACTGGTCAGCAATTTCCTGACCGGCGAGACGCCGGCCTACTCCTACATGGCCGGGATCGACGGCGGCCAATACAACCCGTACAGCCTGATCGCCGGCGACCTTGACGGCCTGTTCTTCCAGTCCAACCGCGGCAACGGCGTCACGCCCGTGCTGCCCGGCATCCATGGACTGAGCAATCATCTGCTGGATACTCCCTGGCCCAAGGTGACTGCCGGTACGGCCGTGCTGGCCGCCACCCGCGACAGCGATGATCCGGATGTGATCGGCAGTGCGCTGTTCGCCCTGTTGTCCGAACGGACACCGGCGCAGGACCCGCTGCTGCCCGATACCGGCATCGACCGCCAACGCGAGCGCGAGCTCTCACCGCCCTTCATCGTCGGCAGCCACTATGGCACACGCACGTCCACGCTGCTGCTGGTGCATGCCTCGGGCGAAGTTTTTGTTCACGAGAAACGCTACGGGTCCGGCGGCGTTCCCTCAGGCGAGGATGCACGCGCCTTCAGGCTCGAACACGCCGCGCGGGCGGTCATCCGCTGAGAATCATCAGCCGGTGGGGAATGCCGGCCTCCATGAATTCCCCGCCCTGCACGACAAAACCCTGCCGTTCATAAAACCCGATGGCATGCGTCTGGGCGTGCAATTGCAGCCGGCGCATGCCGCGCTGCCGC
>JAEYXO010000066.1 GCA_023431245.1 Pseudomonadota bacterium
CCCCCAGCCCCCCCCCCGCCCCATCGATCTCGAACTGGCCTACACGCGTTCGATGATGGCCTGCCTGCTGTTTCTCGGGGATCCGCGGGATGTGCTGATGGTGGGCCTGGGCGGCGGCTCGGTCGCCAAGTACGTGCGCCACCATTTTCCCTCGGCCCGGGTGCGGGTGCTGGAGTTGAACCCGCAGGTGGTGGCGATTGCCCGGCAGTGTTTCCTGGTGCCGCCGGACGACCCGCGTTTCGAGGTCATCATCGGAGACGGTGCGGAATACATGGCAAGGACGGACATCGCTGCCGACCTGATCATGGTCGACGGTTACGATGCGGAGTCCCATGTCGAGGAGCTGGCCACGCGCGAGTTCTACGGCCACTGCCGGGAGCGGCTGGCGCCGGGCGGCATGCTGGTGGTGAATCTCTGGGGCGGCGACCGCCAGTTCAACGAAGTGCTGAAGCGGATCGAGGCCGCGTTCCCGGCCGGCAACCTGTGCCTGCCGGCGCGCAAGCCCGGAAACGTGATCGCCTTCGGTTTTCGCGATCCGCCGGGCCCGTTGCGCTGGTCCGATCTGCAGCGCAGGGCATCCGCCATCGAGGCCCGTTACGGTCTGGAGTTTCCGCTGTTTGTCGATGGCCTGCGTGCCATGAACCGCATCGACGAGGACTTCCTGTATCCCTGAACGTCCGCGCTTTCGCGGGCTTTCAATGCCCCGGAATTTGTGAAAAAATCGATTCCATATGATCAATCAATCCGGGGATGACCATGATCGACCGAGATGGCTATCGCCCCAATGTCGGAATAGTCCTGTGCAACTCGAAAAACGAGGTGTTCTGGGGTAAGCGGGTGCGCGAGCACTCGTGGCAGTTCCCGCAGGGCGGCATCAAGGGCGGCGAACGCCCGGAAGCGGCGATGTACCGGGAACTGCACGAGGAAGTCGGACTCAAACCGGAACACGTGCAGGTTCTGGGGCGCACCCGGGACTGGCTGCGTTACGAAGTGCCGGAACGCTGGCTGCGGCGGGAGTGGCGCGGCAATTACCGGGGGCAGAAGCAGATCTGGTTCCTGCTGCGCCTGGTCGGCCGCGACTGCGATGTCTGCCTGCGTGCGACGGAGAAACCGGAATTCGATGCCTGGCGCTGGCATGAGTACTGGGCGCCGACGCAGGATGTCATCGAGTTCAAGCGCGCGGTCTACGAGCAGGCGCTGAACGAGTTGTCGCGTTATCTGGTGCGCCGTCCCGAGCAGCGCAGGGGCCTGCGTTCCCCGCTGGTCGGCGCCTAGACGGCCATCCGGCGTCAAACGGGTGCGCATGTCCCGGTCCGGCACGGGATACGTTTCCATACTCGAAAGGCAGGCGGACATGACGCGGGATTATTCAGCCATCAAGCCGGTTTCTCTGGAAGACAACAGCGGCTACGCGCAGCCGACGCAGGCGGTGCCCGAACGCGTGCGGATGGACGGTCCCGCGGTGGACGCGATGACCGATCTGACCCGCGTGACCGCGGTCATCATCCTGCCCGGTGACAGTGTCGACGAGGCCCATCGCCGGATGATCCAGCGTGGCGTCAGGCTGCTGCTGGTGGTCGATCAGGACCGGCGGGTACACGGCATTGTCACCGCGAACGATGTGCTGAGCGAGAAGCCGGTGAAGGTGGCCGTGCAGCGCGGTGTTCCCCGCAGCGAGATCCAGGTGCGCGACATCATGACACCGCGCGACAGGCTGGAGGTCCTCGATCTGCGCGATGTGCAGGCTGCGACCGTGGGGCATATCGTTGCAACCCTGAAAGCCGCGGGCCGCCAGCACACACTGGTGGTGGATCGGGATGCCCGGGGGCGGCAGCGTGTGCGCGGCGTATTTTCCGCGACGCAGATTGCCCGCCAGCTGGGCATTGCCATCACCACCGAGGCGGTTGCGCGCACCTTTGCCGACATCGAGGCCAGCCTCGGGCACTGAAGTCCCTGTTGCGGCCCGCCACCGCAGGTTGACTCCGGTGTGAGCTTCGATTTACACTCCTTTCACAGATTAGATTAAGTCTAAATATCTGTGTGGTAGGTTGTTCCCGAGTATGCGCAGGCATGCGAGGCATTAACGTAACCTATTGATTTTAAAGGAGTTTTTATGCAGCTCAAGAATTCGAAAACCCATGGCAACCTGAAAGCCGCATTTGCCGGCGAATCACAAGCCAACCGCCGCTATCTGTACTTCGCAGCCAAGGCGGACGTTGAAGGCCAGAATGATGTGGCTGCGGTGTTCCGTTCCACTGCCGAAGGCGAGACCGGCCATGCCCACGGCCACCTCGAATACATGGAAGCCTGCGGTGACCCCGCCACCGATCTGCCGATCGGCCGCACCCGCGACAACCTGAAGGCCGCGATCGCCGGCGAGACCCACGAGTACACCGACATGTACCCGGGCATGGCGAAGACCGCGCGTGACGAAGGTTTCGGCGAGATCGCCGACTGGTTCGAGACCCTGGCGAAAGCCGAGCGCTCGCACGCCAACCGTTTCCAGAAAGCCCTAGACGGCCTGGCCGACTGATAGCGGCACAGCCGACAGGCAGGCAGAAAGGGGCGCGAAAAGCGCCTCTTTCTTTTCCCACCCACTCTGGCGAGTGACAACACCATGACCGTACGCGAAGGCAGTCTCGAGGCACCCACCCGGCATCCCCTGGACTGGAAATCCGGGGATTTCTACAACGAGGACAAGCTCAATCACGAACTCGAACGCGTGTTCGACATCTGCCACGGCTGCCGCCGCTGCGTGAACCTGTGCACCGCGTTCCCGAAGCTGTTCGATCTCGTCGATGAAAGCCCGACGCTCGAGGTCGACGGCATACCGAAGAAGGATTACTGGGAAGTCATCGATCGCTGTTACCTCTGCGACATGTGCTACATGACCAAGTGCCCGTACGTGCCGCCGCACGAGTGGAACGTCGATTTCCCGCACCTGATGCTGCGCGCCAAGGCGGTCAAGTTCCGCAAGGGCGAAACCAGCTTCCGCGACAAACTGCTGTCGAGCACGGACGCCCTCGGCAAGCTGGCCTCGATCCCGGTCGTCGTGCAGATGGTCAATGCCGCGAACAAGGCGGCGCCGGTGCGCAAGGTCATGGACGGCATGCTCGGCATCCACAAGGACCGCGTGCTGCCGGAGTACGACA
>JAEYXO010000105.1 GCA_023431245.1 Pseudomonadota bacterium
GCCTGCAGTACTGTAATTTTGCGTTGCGGCAAAACTGGCTTGCTGCAGGGGCTGCGCAGGAAAAGGCGCGGCACAAAAAACAACGCCCGCGGATGCGGGCGTTGTCCGGGGGCCGTGCCGGAGCACGGCGTGCTGCAGGGGTTTACTGGCCCCAGGGCTTGATCGCCGCCTTGAGCTGGTTGTAGCCGTCGATGTAGCGCGGACGCTTGCCGCTGTAGATCTTGTCGAAGGTCGCCAGTTGCGCGTCGAGCCAGTCGGCGAGCTGCTTGTTGCCGGGGTTGGCCGCCTTGTAGGCCTCGTTGATCAGCACAAAATGGATGCGCGGATCGTAGGGATCCTTGGTGCCGCCGACGGTTTCGTCGCCGGAGAGCAGGCGCTGCAGCATCGCGTCGGCGGAGCCGAGGGTCTGTTCGTAGATCGGCGCACCTTCCATGCGGTACATGACGCTGGTCATGTCCTTGCCGTTGGTCATCGTGAAACCCATCTCCTTCCACACGTCGGCCATTTTTTTGCCGGTCTTGGCATGGTCGAGCACCATCTGACCCCACTTGCGCAGCACGTCGGGGGCGTCCGCCATCAGGTCGGTCAGGCGATCGCCGTCGAGGTCGGTCGAATAGACGAGGCACTCACGCTGCTCGATCATGTCGTGCAGCAGCAGGCCGAAGTTGGTGTCGGAGATGTGTTCGTAGATGTCTCCGCCCCAGTTCTCCATGCCGGCCTTGAAGTCCTTCGGCAGCAGCGCGACGATGGCGTGGACGTTGTCCTTGTGCTCCTCGTAGGCGTCCACCGCGTACTGGCGCTTCAGCTTGAACTTGGTGCCCTGGAGCAGCCAGCGGAACAGGCCTGCGTTGACCGCGTCTTCCTTGGCCTGGGTCGGTTTGGTGGCAACGCGGCCGATGCAGCCACGCTCGTGTACGAGTTTCAGGAACAGGCGCGCGGCATAGGCCATGCGCACGCCCGGGGTGTTCATCTCGGAGTGGATGTTGCCGGTGGTTTTTTCAACCACGAATTTCTTGTTGTCCTGGGAGTACGGCAGGCCGGGCATGAAGCGCACGTTGGTGATCGAGCCGTAGGGGCGGACATTGCAGTAGACGCCGGCGGCGGTGCGCAGCGGGGCATTGGCCGACTTGCCGGCGACGACGACCTTCTTGCCGCCTTCGTTGACCATGAAGTCGCCCGCGGTGGACCATTTCAGGCAGGTGTAATCCATCTTGCCGAACCACTCCAGCGACTTCAGCTTCGAGTCGTGGCGGAACTGGGCCATCATGGGAACCCCGAGGAAGGGCAGGCCGAGCACGTCAAGCGCCATGATCGTGCCGTTCAGCGCGAAGGTGTCGGTCAGCGCGTGGGCAACCGGATTCACGCCACCGGTGAAGTTGCCGCCTTCCCAGATGATGGCGTCGCTGATGCCGCGCGGCTGGGTCTTCGAGCGCTTGAATACGCCGTCCAGGTATTTGAAGAGGTCGCCGCTTGCTTCTTCCTGCGCGATTTTCAGCAGGTCCAGTTTTCCACTCATTTCTCAACTCTCCGTTCGAATAGGGTCTTTCAAGTGATCGGCTCATCATCGCGATCGGAAGGGGCGCTCCGGAGGCGGATCTCCGCCGGAGGCCATGACCACCTTGCCGGTGACAATCTGCTTGCTGGCCAAGTCCGGAATTATCGCATCATTTGCGCGCCGCCGGCATCGGTGGCGGCGTGCGGAACGGCCCGCCGCGCCAGAAAAAAGCCCGCAGGACCGGTGGTCTGCGGGCTTAGTCCGGCAGAGCCGCCGGCCGCAGGGCCGGCAGCAGAATCACAGCTTCAGGCTGCTTGGATGTTAGAGGCTTGTTTGCCCTTCGGGCCCTGGGTGACTTCGAACGACACTTTCTGACCTTCTTTCAGCGTCTTGAAGCCGTTCATCTGGATCGCGGAGAAGTGGGCGAAAAGATCTTCGCTGCCGTCGTCCGGAGTGATGAAGCCATAGCCTTTGGAGTCATTGAACCATTTCACAGTACCAGTTGCCATATGCCTGCCTTGATAGAAAAGCGGATGGGCTCCGCGATTTGTTCGAGTTCCAAGGATCGCACCGGCCAAACATGAGGTACTGCGCTGGTCTTGCGATAAAACCTGAACCCCAACACCCGACTGCTTTCTAGGGTATTTGCCGGCGAAAGTCAAGTGCGGCCCGGAAACACGGTATCCGGTTGCTTTCCCAGCGTTTTCCGCCACTTGAAAAATTCCCCATTCGGGAGAAAATAGGTTCAGAGCGCAGGTTTACGGCGGGCCCGCCACGGGCCGGCAACGGTCCGGGGCGATCGCGCGACCGGTCCCCCGAAGCAGGCAAGGCACAGTTCAACGGCATGGCAACCAGGCAGCGTGAAGACACCGTCCTCGAGGCGAAACGTACCAAGACCAAGCCACCACCGATGTTCAAGGTGCTGCTGCTGAACGACGACTACACGCCCATGGATTTCGTCGTCAGCGTGCTGCAGCGCTTTTTCTCCCTGAGCCGGGAGCAGGCAACCCAGGTGATGCTCAAGGTCCACCGCGAAGGCATGGGGGTCTGCGGTATATTTCCGCGGGATGTTGCCGCAACCAAAGTCGAGCAGGTAAAGTCGTACGCCAAGCAGCACCAACATCCGTTACAGTGCGTAATGGAAGAGAACTGAGGTCCCACTCCAACAGCCATGATCGGACAACCATGATTGCCCAGGAACTCGAAGTCAGCTTGCACATGGCGTTTATGGAGGCCCGCCAGAAACGCCACGAATTCATCACCGTCGAGCACCTGCTGCTGGCGCTGCTCGACAACCCGTCCGCATCGGAGGTGCTGCGCGCCTGCGCCGCCAATGTCGACGAGCTGCGCAAGCTGCTGGCCGATTTTGTCACCGAGCACACGCCGATCCTCGCCGGCGAGGAGGTCGACACCCAGCCGACCCTCGGTTTCCAGCGCGTGATCCAGCGCGCGATCCTGCATGTGCAGTCTTCCGGCAAGAAGGAAGTGACGGGCGCCAACGTACTGGTGGCGATCTTCGGCGAGAAGGATTCGCATGCGGTGTATTTCCTGCACCAGAAGGGCGTGACCCGCCTCGACGTGGTCAATTTCATCTCGCACGGCATCAGCAAGGTGCCGCAGACCCAGCAGCAGCCGAAGCCCGAGGGCGAAACCGCCGAGGCCGAGCAGGAAGCCCAGTCGGGCGGCGCGCTGGAGTCCTATACCCAGAATCTCAACGCCCAGGCTTCTGCGGGCAGGATCGACCCGCTGATCGGCCGTGCCCACGAGCTGGAGCGGGTGATCCAGACGCTGTGCCGCCGGCGCAAGAACAATCCGCTGCTGGTCGGCGAGGCCGGCGTCGGCAAGACCGCGATCGCGGAAGGGCTGGCGCGGCGCATCGTCGAGGGCGATGTGCCGGACATCCTCAAGAAGGCCGCCGTTTACGCGCTGGACATGGGCGCTTTGCTGGCCGGCACCAAATACCGCGGTGACTTCGAGCAGCGCCTGAAGGCGGTGCTGAAGCAGCTCGCCGAAAACCCGCACAGCATCCTGTTCATCGATGAAATCCACACGCTGATCGGCGCCGGTGCCGCCTCGGGCGGCACGCTCGACGCGTCCAATCTGCTGAAACCCGCGCTGTCCAGCGGCCAGCTGAAATGCATAGGCGCGACCACCTACAACGAGTACCGCGGCGTGTTCGAGAAGGACCATGCGCTGTCGCGGCGCTTCCAGAAGGTCGATGTCACCGAGCCGACCGTCGCCGAAACCGTGGCCATCCTGAAGGGGCTGAAGTCGCGCTTCGAGGAACACCACGGCGTCAAGTACCAGCCGGCGGCACTGAGCGCCGCGGCGGAGCTGTCGGCGCGCTTCATCAACGACCGCCACCTGCCGGACAAGGCCATCGACGTCATTGACGAGGCCGGCGCCGCGCAGAAAATCCTGCCGAAATCGAAGCAGAAACGCGTCATCGGCAAGCACGAGATCGAGGAAATCATCGCCAAGATCACGCGCATTCCCGCGCAGACCGTGTCGGTCGACGACCGCAACGCGCTGAAGACGCTGGACCGCGACCTGAAGGCCGTGGTGTTCGGCCAGGACAAGGCGATCGACGCCCTGACCGCGGCGATCCGCATGGCGAGGAGCGGCCTGGGCAACCCGGCCAAGCCGATCGGCAGCTTCCTGTTCAGCGGCCCCACCGGCGTCGGCAAGACCGAAGTCGCGCGCCAGCTCGCCTACGTGATGGGCGTCGAGCTGCTGCGCTTCGACATGTCGGAGTACATGGAGCGCCACGCGGTGTCGCGCCTGATCGGCGCGCCGCCCGGCTACATCGGGTTCGACCAGGGCGGCCTGCTGACCGAGGCGGTCACCAAGCATCCCTACTCGGTGCTGCTGCTCGACGAGATCGAGAAGGCGCACCCGGACATCTTCAACATCCTGCTGCAGGTGATGGACCACGGCACGCTGACCGACAACAACGGACGCAAGGCGGATTTCCGCAACGTCGTCATCGTGATGACCACCAACGCCGGCGCCGCCGAGCTGTCGAAAACCTCGATCGGCTTCACCACCGCAAAGCAGGCCGGCGACGAGATGGGGGAAATCAAGC
>JAEYXO010000116.1 GCA_023431245.1 Pseudomonadota bacterium
GCCGAGGAACTGGCCGGTTTCGTCAAACGCGGCTACCAGGCGGTGAAGCTGAAAACCGCGGGCCTGTCGATCGAAAAGGAAGTCGAGCGCATCCGCCTGACCCGCGAGGCGATCGGCAGGGACGTGAAGCTGATGCTCGACATGAATGCGGCGTACGACCTGGAGGACTGCATCCGCTTTGCGCATGCCGTCGAACCCTACGACATCTACTGGCTGGAGGAGCCGCTGCACTGGTACCTGCAGCCCGCCGACTTCGTGGTATTGGCAAAAAACACGGTGATCCCGCTGGCGCACGGCGAGCGCGAGATGACGCGTTTCACCGCGCGCGATTTCATCACCAGCGGTGCCTTGGGCTTCATGCAATTCGATGCGACGCGTTTCGCCGGATTCACCGAGTCGCTGCGGGTCAGCCACCTTGCCGAGCAGCATGGCGTGCGCATCGCGCCGCACCTGGTGCCGGAGGTGCATGCTCACCTGGTGTCGGCCTTCCCGCGGCTGGGTTTCGGCGTGGAGTCGCACGGCAACGCCGACCGCGATCCGCTGTGGTTCGAGATGTTCACCGAACGCGCGCAGGTCAAGGACGGCAGGGTGCACATGAACGATCTGCCGGGATTCGGATTTGAGATCGACTGGAAGGCGATTGAAAAATACCGGGTATAAATGAAGATTATTAAATATTTGATTTTATTGAAAATTTTATCATTTTCCGATGAGTTGAGACGACGCCCGGGTGGGTTCCTCCCCGGGCGTCGTGCCGTACGGTTCCACGGATATGCAATACTGGGCGGGCAAAAAAAGAGCGTCGTGAAAGGCGCATAACCGCCTGCCGGCGTTACGCACCGCAAGCCAACCCCCTGGAGGAGTCATGAACAAAACGGCAATCCGTCGCATCCTGTGCGCCGCTGCACTCGGCGCCATTCCGCTCTCTGCAATGCAGGTTATGGCCCAGCAGTATCCGGCCAAGCCGGTGCGGGTCATCGTGCCTTTTGCGCCCGGCGGTGGCAGTGATCTGACGGCGCGTCAGGTTTCGAGCAAGCTGACTGCGGCGCTGGGCCAGCAGTTCGTCGTTGACAATCGCGGCGGTGCCGGCGGCATCATCGGCATGGAGGCGGTTGCCAAGTCTCCCCCTGACGGCTACACCATCATGATGATGTCGGGCAGTTTTTCGGCCAGCGCGGCCACCCACAAACCGGCTTTTGATCCTATTAACACCATCATCCCCGTGGCCGAGTTCGGCATCACGCCGTTTGTGGTCACCGTGCATCCGTCGCTGCCGTCGAAGAATCTGAAGGAACTGATCGCGCTGGCCAAGGCCAAGCCCGCCCAGTTGCCTTATGCCTCCAGTGGTGTCGGCGGCCTGACCCATCTGGCGACCGAACTGATGAACGTGATGGCCAAGATCAAAATGATCCATATCCCGTACAAGAGCACCGGGGCTGCGATGACCGACCTCCTCTCGGGACAGGCACCCATCATCGTCGGCAGCCTGCTGCCGGTGGTGCCGCATTTCAAGACCGGCCGCTTGCGTCCCCTGGCGGTGACGACAGCACAGCGCTGGCATTCCCTGCCCGAAGTGCCGACAGTTGCGGAAACGCTGCCCGGTTACGAGGTGGAACTCTGGTTCGGCACGATGGCGCCGCGCGGCACGCCGCAGGCTGCGATCGACCGGCTCAATGCCGCCATCAACCAGGCGTTGCAGGATCCGGAGATGAAGAAGAACCTCGAGGGCCAGGGCATGATCCAGACCGGCGGCACGCCGCAGAAATTCGGCGAACGCATCCAGAAGGATTTCCAGCGCTGGACACTGGTGGTCAGGGAAGCGAACATCAAGGCTGAATAACGCGTCATCAACAACAGGGAACAAGCATGAATCTGGTGGTCATGGCCGGCGATGATATCGGCCCGGAAATTGTCGCGGCAGCGATGGCGGTGGTGCAGGCGGCGGATGCCGAGTTTTCGCTGGGACTGCGTTTCACCGAGGTCGAGGTCGGCATGGCCAGCCACCGCAAACACGGCACCACGCTGACCGAAGTCGCCTTCCAGGCGGCGGCGGATGCCGATGGCGTGATCGTCGGTCCCTGCGGCATGACCGACTATCCGCCGCTGGCGGAGGGCGGGATCAACATCCCGGGCACCATCCGCAAGCGCCTCGACCTGTATGCCAACCTGCGCCCTGCCCGCAGCCGTGCCGGCATGCCCGATGCGCGCCGCGGCCTCGACGTGCTGATTGTGCGCGAGAACACCGAGGGTTTTTATTCCGATCGCACGATGTTCCAGGGCAACGGCGAATTCATGCCCACCGAGGACGTCGCGCTGTCGGTGCGCAAGATCACGCGCCAGGGCTCGGAGCGCATCGCCAGGGTCGCCTTTGATTATGCCGCGCGGCGCAGCAAGCGCGTCACCGTCGTCGGCAAGCGCCACGTGCTGCAGATGAGCGACGGCCTGTTCATGGAACCGGCCTATGCGCTGGCCAAGGCAAAACCGGACGTCGCGCTGCGTGAAATGGATATCGATGCCATGGCGGCCGACATCTACAGCCGGCCGGAGCGCCATGACGTGATCCTGATCAGCAACATGTTCGGCGATATCCTGTCCAATCTCGCGGTGGCGCTGTCCGGCGGACTGGGCCTCGCCGCGGCGATCAACGCCGGCGACAAGCATGCCATCGCCAACGCCGGCCACGGCTCGGCACCGGATATCGCGGGCAAGGGCATCGCCAACCCGACCGGCATGATCCTGTCCGCCGGCATGCTGCTGGAATGGCTGGGCATCCGCCACAACAAGCCGGCTTTCCAGCGGGCTTACCGCGCGATCCAGGCAGCGGTGGATGCGGCGTTGGCCGATCCGGCGGTGCGCACCGGCGACCTTGGTGGCCGTGGCAATACCCGTGGCTTCGCCGAAGCGGTGGTGAAGCATTTGCGCAGCAGCAAAGTCCAGGTCGCCGTGGCCTGAATCCGCAAGCGGTCCGGGGAGGGGGTAAACATGAAAAATGCAGTCATTACAGGTGCCGTGCTGGCCGGACTGGCCGCCGCGTTCGGCGCATCTGCCCAGGGCTATCCGACCAAGCCGATCCGATTCCTGGTGGGCTACGCGCCGGGCGGCGGCACCGATATCATGGCGCGCACGGTTGCGATGAAATTAACCGAAAGCCTCAACCAGCAGGTCGTTGTCGACAACCGGCCCGGCGCCAACGCCAACCTTGCCGCCGAAATTGCCGCCAAGGCGATCCCTGACGGCCACACGGTGCTGATG
>JAEYXO010000257.1 GCA_023431245.1 Pseudomonadota bacterium
CGAAGCTGACCGCGCAGGCCGGTGTGACCTTCATGAAGGCCAGGGTTCTCGAATCGGCAACGCCTGCAAGGGTCGGCAAAACGCTCAGCAATTTCGCCGACCGTTCGGCCTCGGCGCAGCTCAAGTACCAGCTGACCCCCGAGTTTTCGTTTGGCGGCGCGGCGCGCTACGAGAGCGAAAAATATGCCGGTCAGCCCGATACGGCTCCCGGCCTGAATGCCGCCGGCGCATACAGCCAGCCGATTCCCTCGTACACGGTGTTCGACCTGTTTGCGACCTACCGCTTCGACAGGAAGCTGGAGGCGAGGGTCAACGTGCTGAACGTCGCCGACAAGGACTTCTACCTGGCCGGCTACCAGTCCGGCGCATTCCTGTACAAGGGGGATGCAAGGGCCGTGCGGGTGACGCTGAACTATGAGTTCTGAACGATTGCAGGACCGATAGTTGCCAACCGGATGGAATGCCGGGCCCTGTGCCCGGCATTTTCAATGATGAATCAGCCATTGCCGCCCATGCCTCCTTCAACTGTCATCCCGCCGGGAATTCACTGCGCCCTGGACTACGCGCTCATGGCGCCGCGTTTCATGCCGGGCCCGAATCACGAATACATCGCGGGTGGCAGCGGGCAGGGCATCACGACGGCGGCGAATGCAGCCGCTTTCGCCCGCTGGGCGGTGTATCCGCGCCTGTTGCGCGACGTGACGGCAGGGCATGCGCGGGTGAGCCTGCCGGGTTGCGCGCTGTCCCGTCCTCTGCTGCTGGCGCCGCTTGCCCTTCAGACACTGGCTCATCCGCAGGGGGAACTGGAAACGGCGCGGGCCGCGGAGGCCGCCGGAAGCTGCATGATCGCCAGCACGCTGTCCTCGTTCAGCCTGGAGACGATTGCGCCGCTGGCCGGGCCGGTAAAATGGTTCCAGCTCTACCTGCAGCCGCAGCGTGAAACCACCTTGGACCTGGTCAGGCGGGCCGAAGCCGCCGGTTATGGCGCCATCGTGCTGACGCTGGATGCCACGATCCAGGTTGCGGGCCTGCGCGCCCTGCGCGCGGGATTCCGCATGCCTGCCGATGTCTTGCCCGCCAATCTGAAGGATTATCCGCAGCCTGCGCGGCAGCTGCTGGATGCAGGGGCCAGCAGGATATTCCAGGGTGCAATGCGCGAGGCGCCGACCCTGGATGACGTGGACTGGCTGCTGTCGCAGACCCGCTTGCCGGTGTGGATCAAAGGGGTCATGCATTCTGACGATGCGCGTGCGCTGAAAGCGCGGGGTGCCGCGGGATTGGTGGTGTCGAATCACGGCGGCCGCGGCCTGGATGGCGCGCCGGCCAGCCTCGATGTCCTCGCGGCGGTCAGGGCGGCGGTGGGGCCCGCTTACCCGCTGCTGTTCGACGGCGGCATCCGCTCCGGAAGCGATGTGTTCAAGGCGCTGGCCCTGGGGGCAGATGCCGTGCTGATCGGCCGCCTGCAGGTGTATGCGCTGGCAGTGGCCGGCGCGCCGGGGGTTGCCCACATGCTCAGGTTGCTCGGCGAGGAACTGGAGGTCTGCATGGCGCTGGCGGGCTGTGCCACGCTGGCCGATATCGACCGCTCCGCGCTGCTGCGGATCCCGGAGGGAGGTGCCGATGCCGATCATCATTGAGCAGGTATTGAGCAAGGACGAAGTCCGGCAGTTCCGCGAGCGCCTCGATGCCGCGGAATGGCAGGATGGCCTGAAGACGGCGGGAACCCTGGCGCGCAGTGCGAAACGCAATCTGCAACTCGATGACGATTCCGAACTGGCGGTGGGTCTGGGGAACCACATCCTGCGCCGGCTGGGCGGCACGCCGCTGTTTGTGTCGGCCGCACTGCCCAGCCGGATCTACCCGCCGAAATTCAACTGTTATACCGGTGGCGGCACCTACGGCGCCCATATCGACAGTGCCGTGATGCAGGTGCCGGGCACCGGCATCACGGTGCGCAGCGACCTGTCGGCAACCCTTTTCCTGTCCGAGCCGGAGGAATATGACGGCGGTGAACTCGAAATCGACGGCACATCCGGGCAGCAGCGCATAAAACTGAAGGCCGGGGACATGGTGCTTTATCCATCCACCAGCCTGCACCGCGTCACACCGGTGACCCGCGGGGCGCGGATCGCCTCGTTTTTCTGGATCGAAAGCCTGGTGGGCGACGCCGGCCGGCGCGAGCTGCTGTTTGAACTCGACCGGACCATCCAGTCACTGACGCCGTCGCTGCCGGAAGGGGACCGCAATCTGCTCGGATTGACCGGGATTTATCACAACCTGCTGCGGCGCTGGGCGGTGACCTGACGGCCGGGCCGGGGCTGTCCTGTCAATGGGGAAGCTGCTGCTGGCGTCCCAGCGCAGTGCGCATTTCGATCATTGCGCTCCATTCCGCCGCCGAGCGGCCGGCGGCATCGCGGACAACGTCGGGGAAACGCGTGTCCGCGGCGACGAATCGCAGGTGCGCGGCGATGGAGTCGGCCATTGTCCGGCAATCGACCATCGGAAAACGCGCCAGCATCTGCAGCAGAGCCGCGATGGCGTAATCCGGATGATGGGAATAGTCGGGATGGGGCGGATGTTTGGCGGGTGGCATGGCGGAGTCCTCCGGGTTGTTTGCGGTTTTTTACAGACGCTGCGTGTAGTACTCGATGACCTGTTGGATCTCGACGGGAAAGGGCACTTCCTCCGGCAGCGGCAGGCGGGTCATGCGGGCGCTCTGTTTTGAGTCGTCGAAGCCCAGCCATTCCGGCCTTTCCAGCACCGGAGCCGCCAGTGCTTCGATCACCGACGGGATTTTCCGTGCCCGCTCCCTGATCGTTATTTCATCGCCGGCGCGGACACGGATCGAGGCGATGTTGGCCGTGCGGCCGTTGAGCAGCACATGATTGTGGTTGACCAGCTGGCGTGCCGCGATCAGGGTCGGTGCGAAGCCGGCGCGGAACACGAAGTTGTCGAGCCTGCATTCGAGCAGCTCGAGCATCGTCGCGCCAGTGTTGCCGCTGGCGCCGCGGGCCTCGGTCATGAGGCGGCGCATCTGCCGCTCGGACAGGCCGTAGTTGAATTTCAGTTTCTGTTTTTCGCGGAGCTGTTTGCCGAATTCAGACTTGCGCGTCGCGAACAGCTTCGCGCCGTGTTGTCCCGGCGGATGGGGGCGGTTTTCGATGGATTTGCGCGACAGGCCCGGCAGTTCGGTGCCGAGGGCGCGCATGATTTTGAGGCGAGGTCCGGTGTGGCGCATGGCGTGGAGTCCTGATTGTTGGCTGTGAGTTGTTTCAGTGCAGGGCCGCCGGTGCGGCGGCCCCGGTTGTTTTGCACTGATCTGTTTCGCCTGCTGCGCCGAGGCGCTCCCAGTCGGCCTGCAGTCCGCGGCAGGTTTCGCGCAGGCCGTCGGCCAGCGAAGGGTCGGGGTGATCGGCGATCAGCGCAAGGTGCTGCGCCACCATGCGGCATACCCGGGGGCAGCCGCTTTGGGCGTAACGGGTGGCGAGGTACAGCGCCGCGGTGTACAGCGTTGCTGCTGAAATTGGTGCTGACGACTGGTCCGGCATCGTGTGCTCCCTGGTGGTTTCGGTGAACGACCGGAGCTGGCTGGCGCACGATGCGCGGGCTGGCGGTGTTGCGGGTTTTGGCTTATCCCCTCCGTGGGGACTGTTGCGGCATGGTCCGGGATTTTATTGCGCCTCGGTCTCCGGTTCGGTGACGAAGCCGATCTTCGAAAGCCCGATGCGCCCCGCGGCCGCCATGACGCGTGCGACATGCCGGTATTCGGTGCTGCGGTCGGCGCGGATATGCACCTCGGGTTGCGGCGCGATGGCCGCGGCTGCCGTCATCCGTGCTTCCAGCGTGCTGATGTCCACCTTCTCGCCGTTCCAGTAGACATCGCCTTCGGCGCGGATGCCGAGCTGGATGTTGTCCGGCTTGCTGTGGTTGGGCTGGCTGGAGGCGCGCGGCAGGTTGATCTTCACCGCGTGGGTCAGCAGCGGCGCGGTGATGATGAAAATCACCAGCAGCACCAGCATCACGTCGATCAGCGGCACCATGTTGATTTCCGCCATCGGCGCACTGTCGCCAGTCTTGTTGAATCCGCCGAAAGCCATGGCTTCAGGCTCCTGCCTGGGCCACGGCTGCGGGGCGCAGCGGCGCCACCGCGGCGACGTCGTTGACGTGCGAGCCGGTGGTCAGGAAGGCGTAGAGGTCGTGGGCGAAGGAGTCAAGCTGCGCCAGCACGAGGCGGTTGCTGCGTACCGCGAAGTTGTAGGCCAGCACCGCGGGGATCGCCACCGCAAGGCCGAGCGCGGTCATGATCAGCGCCTCGCCGACGGGGCCGGCAACTTTGTCCAGCGTGCCTTGCCCGCTCATGCCGATGTTGACCAGCGCGTGGTAGACACCCCACACCGTGCCGAAGAGGCCGATGAAGGGGGCGGTGCTGCCGATCGAGGCGAGCACCGTCAACCCCGATTCGAAACGCGCGGTTTCCTCGTCGATCACGCGGCGCATCGCGCGGGTGATGAAGTCCGCGCCGGAGCCGGCCTCGTCGAGCCTGTTGGCGCCGTGGCGCTGGTGGTGGCGTGCGGCGACGATGGCATGCCAGGTCAGGTGGGAGAAGGGTTCGTCGGGATGATCGTTCTCGAGCTGGGTGGCAACCGCCTGCAGCGAGGGCGCATTCCAGAATCGGTCGAGGAAACGCCGGCTGCGGCGGCGGGTGGTCAGCGCCACGATCGCCTTGGTGACGATCAGGTACCAGGTGACCACGCTCATCAGCAGCATGACGACCAGCAGGGTTTTGCCGACGGCGTCGGCCTGGGTGAGGAAGTGGGCGAGGCCCAGTGTCTGTTGCGGTTCCAAGGAATCAACTCCTGAGGCTGAATGAAATGGGGACGAGCACCCAGGCGCTGACCGCCTGGTCGCCGCGGCGCGCGGGCACGAATTTCCACTGGCGCACGGTCTGCAGTGCAATGCCGTCGAGGCGTTCGTGACCGCTCGACGTGCGCAGTTCCACCTGCGCCGGGAGGCCGCGTTCGTCGACGAATACCCGCAGCACGACGCGGCCTTCCTCGCCGAGGCGGCGCGATACCGCCGGATAAACCGGTGCCGGGTTGTTGAGGTAGCCGGCGTTGAATTGCGGCGGAGTCACCGGCGCCGGCGCAGGTTTGGCTGCAATCGGCTCTGACGGTGGCGGAGGGGCGGGCGGCGGCTGGATCACTGCCGGCGCCGGTGTTTCCGGCACTGTTGTGGTCAGCAGCGGCAGCGGTTCCGGTGCGGCGCGTTTGACCGGAGGCCTGAGCACCGGCTTGGGTTGGGGAGGTGCCTTTGGCGGCTCGGCGGCCTGTGGCTGCACCAGGCTCACCATGATCGGCGCCAGTTCCGCCAGTGTCTGCCGTGTCGGCGCGTAGCTCAGCAGGGCGATGACGAGGACGGCATGGAGGCCGACGGCGAGGGCAATGCCCGGCCATCTGGACCCGAGGCGGCCGCGTGCGGAAGGTGGCCATGTGATGCGGGTTGGCGGGGTCATGTCGGGGGCAAGGGGTGAGGGCGGGCTGTGATAAAGTGTCGTAATGATAATTGTTCTCATTATTGATTGCAACCGGATTCAGTCACTGCGGACTATTCCCATGTCTTGCCGGGCGGTTTACCGATATAGTCCGCAGTCCTGTTTTGCGCCGGAAAAAAGAACATGAAACTCGCCTTCATCGGCCTCGGCGTCATGGGTGGCCCGATGGCCGGCCACCTGGTGCGCGCGGGCCACAGCGTCACCGTCTACAACCGCACACCATCGCGCCTGCAGGCCTGGCTCGCGCGCCATGCCGGCACCGCCGCAGAATCGCCGGCTGCCGCGGCCAAGGATGCGGACATCGTGTTCAGTTGCGTAGGCAACGATGACGACTTGCGTGAAATAACCACCGGCAGCCGCGGCGCGTTCACGTCGATGCGCGAGGGTGCGATATTCGTCGACCATACGACGACGTCCGCTGCCGTGGCCGAAGAACTGCATGCCGCCGCACGGGCGCGCGGTCTGCATTTTCTCGATGCTCCCGTGTCCGGCGGACAGTCCGGAGCCGAGCAGGGCATCCTGACCGTGATGGTTGGCGGCGATGCAGAACCTTATGCGCGGGCCGAACCGGTGATTGCGCATCACGCGCGCGCGGTGACGCTGATGGGGCCTGCCGGCGCGGGCCAGGAAACCAAGATGGTCAACCAGATCTGCGTCGCCGGCGTGGTGCAGGGCCTGGCCGAAGGCCTGGCCTTCGCGCTGCATGCGGGGCTCGACGCGAAGCGCGTTGTCGATGTCATTTCGAAAGGCGCGGCAAGCTCATGGCAAATGGAGAACCGCGGCAAGACCATGGTCGACGGCAGATTCGATTTCGGATTCGCGGTCGACCTGATGCGCAAGGATCTGCGCATTGCGATGGAGGCCGCGCGTGCCAACGGCGCGCAACTGCCGGCCACCGCGCTGATCGACCAGTTCTATGCGAAGGTGCAGCGCGAGGGTGGCGGAAGGCTGGATACTTCGAGTCTGATCAAGCTGCTGGTTGAGCAGTAAACGGTAAAAATTGGTAAAGGGTGCATGGTGAGCGGTGAACAGATGAAAAGCGGCGAACGCGGCGCGAAGCCGGTGGTGCCGATGCCCTCGGCGACGGTAACCATCGTGCGTGATGCGCCGGGCGGCATCGAGGTGCTGATGATGCGCCGCAATCTCAAATCGGGTTTTGTGCCGGGCATGCATGTGTTTCCCGGTGGCGGCATAGACGATACAGATTTTCTGTTTAAAAACAATAACTTATGTAAATGTTTCGATGACAGTGCTGCAAGCGGCACCCTCGGCCTGGCCTGCGACGGACTGGCGTACTGGGCGGCGGCGATCCGCGAGGCCTTCGAGGAATCCGGTCTGCTGCTGGCGCGCGACGGGCGTGGTGAAACCCTGTCGTTGCGCGATGCCGCCATCGCTCGGCGTTTTGCCGAACACCGCCGCCGCCTCAATGCCGGCACGGTGGCCTTCCCGGACCTGCTGCAGGCCGAGGATCTGCAACTCGCGGCCGACCAGCTGACCTACTTTGCACACTGGATCACGCCGGTGGGGCTGCCGCGGCGCTACGACACGCGGTTTTTCATGGCGGAAGCGCCGGCAGGACAGGAGCCGCTGCAGGACGAACAGGAGACCATCGCCGCGGCCTGGGTCAGTCCCGGTGAGGCACTGAGCCGGCATCACCGCGGCGAGTTCGAAATGCGCACGCCGACCGTGCGCACGCTGGAGGATTTCGCCGATTACGACAGCGTGGCGAGCCTGCGCCGCGGCCTGGCTGCTCGCCGTGACGTGCGCGTGCAGTTGCCGCGCATCGCCGCCGACGGCCGGCGCATCCTGCCGGGCGAGCCGGGTTACGAGGAAGCCGGGACTGCGCAATGATGAACGCGCCGGCGCCGATCACACCCGGAGAAGTCGTCACTGTCGCCCCCGGTGTGCGGCGCATCACCGCACCCAATCCCGGCGTGATGACGGGGCCGGGCACCAACAGCTACCTGATCGGTGACGCCGAGCTGGCGCTGATTGATCCGGGGCCGGAACTCGAGGCGCACCGCGATGCGCTGCTGGCGGCAGCCGGCGGCCGGCTGCGCTGGATTTTCTGCACCCATACCCATCGCGATCATTCGCCGCTGGCGCGGGCGCTGCAGCAGGCCACGGGTGCACAGGTGCTGGGCCACGGCGTGACGCCGGATGACGGCCGCCAGGACGAGGCCTTCCGGCCCGACCGCGTTTTGCGTGATGGCGAGGTCATCGACTGCGCCGGCGCGCGCCTGCGCGTTGTGCACACGCCCGGCCACGCTTCCAATCATTTCTGCTACCTGCTCGAAGGCAACGGGCTGTTATTCACCGGCGATCATGTAATGCAAGGGTCGACGGTGGTGATTTCGCCCCCCGACGGCGACATGCAGGCGTACCTCGATTCGCTGCAGCGTCTGCTGGAGCTGCCGGTCACCGCCTTCGCGCCGGGCCACGGTCACCTGATCACCACGCCTGCCGAGGAAGTGCGCCGGCTGATCGCGCACCGCCTGAAGCGGGAAGAGAAAATCCATGCGGCGCTGGCAGCG
>JAEYXO010000270.1 GCA_023431245.1 Pseudomonadota bacterium
GCATCGGCCACGATGGCATCGCGACTGCGGGTCAGCCGGTTGAACAGCGTCGATTTGCCGACGTTGGGGCGGCCGACAATGACTACGGTGGGTTTCATGGCGATGCGGAGCTGCCGCGACCCTTCAGACGCGGCCTGCATTCACTGAAGATTGATGGCGTAAACCCCGCCATTGCGGGTCTGCACCAGGAAGGTCGACAGGTCCAGGGCGACCGGCGGCACGCGGATGGCGCTGCCATCGGTGGCCACGCGCGCGACAAAGGCACCGTCCTCGCGCGACATCACGTGCACATAGCCTTCGAAATCGCCGACGATCACATAACGCCCCAATGCCAGCGGCGCAGTGGCCCAGCGCCCGCGCAGTTTGTCCTGCTTCCACAGGCTGGCGCCGCGGTTGCGATCCAGCGCCTGGACGGCATCCTGGTCATCCGTGACATAGGCGTTGCGGGCATCCACGGCCATGCCGGCAACGCTCGAGGCGTCACGCGCCCACAGCGTTTCGCCGCGCAGGGCGTCGAAACAGGCCACCCGTCCCTGGTAGGCCACCGCGCAGATCTGGGTGCCTTCAATGACCGGCGGACTTGTCACGTCCGTGACGCGATCCAGTTCGGTGGCGCCCTTGGGCAGCGCCACGACCGATTCCCAGCCGACATTGCCGGTGGCCAGCGCGATCGCCACCAGCCGTCCCCCGGGAAATCCCGCGAACACGGCGCCACGGTGCACCACCACCCCGGCATGGCTGCGCACGGCCAGCGGCGGCAATGTCCGCTGGTAAACCCAGCGCTGCTTGCCGTCGGCAGCATTCAACCCGTAAATGCGGCCGTCGCCGGTGCGAACCACCACGATGCCATCGGCACCGGCCGGCGGTGCCAGCACCTCGCCGGAGAGCTGGGTTTTCCAGGCCGGTTTTCCCGAAGGCTCGAAAGCCAGCACTTCCCCCTTCGCCGTGCCGGCCAGTATCAGCCCGGCCGCAAACCCGACACCACCGGACAGAGGAGCACCCGCCTCAAAGCGCCCCTGGCTGCCGCCGGCATTTGCGGTGAAAGCGGCAATCTGTCCGGATGCGCCCGCGGCATAAACCGTGTTGCCATTCACCGCGGGATAGAATGCTCCGCGCTCGGCGGAACCGACATTGCCCTGCCAGACGATGCGCGCCGACGCGCCGGGTGTGAACGCGACGAGCGCCGCGGCCTTCTGTTTCGGCGTGTCACCAAACCAGCGGTCGTAAACGCCCGATACCGTCTGGCACCCCGAAAGCAGGACAAGCGCGGCAGCCGCAAGCCAGCAGCGCATCATCCGGCACCGCCAACGGCGTCAAGCTTCAACTGGATGATCTGGCGCATCGGACTGCCCGCATCGCTGCGATCCAGCGCCAGCTGGTAGGCTGCGCGGGCCTCCTCGCGTTTGCCCTGCGTAAAAAGCAGATCGCCTTTCAGGTCGGCATAAAGACCTGCAAAGCTGTCGGCATGCTTGACCTCGAGCAGTTTCAGCGCCTCATCGACTTTTTTCTCGTCATGCAGGATGCGCGCCAGGCGCAGGCGGGCCACGTCGCGCGCCTCCTCCTCTTTCGCCTTGTCGATCACCCATTGCAGCCGCGTTTTCGCGGAAGCCAGATCGCCCGTGTCGAAGTCGCTTTTTGCCGCGGAGAGCGCTGCCAGCGTGGCGTACGGGGTCGAGCCGTAGCGGTCGGTGATTTCAGCCGCGATGTCACGAACCCGCTTGTGGTCGCTCGCGCGTTCCGCCGCCTGCTGCTGCGCGAACAGCGCCACCGCCGCCGCGGATTGGGAATTCTGATAGTAATGCCAGCCCCGGATGCCGCCGATTGCCAGCAGGCTGCCGGTGACCGTGACAATGACCAGACGGCCGTATTGCGACCACCAGGACTTGATTGCCGACAACTGTTCCTGCTCTTCCAGATCCAAAGCCATAGTTTTATCCCGATTTGATTAGTTCACATGCCGCCTGCGGCGAAACCCTGACCTGCGCCTGCTCCGGTCCGTTGCGCAGCGGTTTTACCGACACCAGGCGGGCCAGCGCTTCGTCATCTCCGATGATCACAGCGTAACGCGCGCCGCTGGCATCGGCCCTTTTCATCTGCGACTTGAAGCTGCCGCCGCCGCAATGCAGGACCGTCGCCAGCCCGGCATCACGCAGGATTTCCGCAACAGTTTCACCCCACGGGAGCGCTGCATCACCCTGCCTCACCACATACACGTCCGGAACCGGATCCGGCCTCCCCACGCCGCTCTCGGCCATCAGCGCCAGCAGGCGCTCGACACCCATGGCGAAACCGCAGGCGGGTGCCGGTTTGCCGCCGATCTGGCCGATCAGCCCGTCGTAGCGGCCGCCGGCACACACCGTGCCCTGTGCGCCCAGGCGATCGGTGACCCACTCGAATACAGTGCCATTGTAATAGTCCAGCCCCCTGACCAGCCGCGGATTGATGCTGAAAGGAATGCCGGCCGTGCGCAGGGAACCCTGCAGGGTGGAAAAGGCGGAAGCCGAAGCCTCGTCAAGATCGTCCGCCAGTCTCGGGGCGCCGGCAATCAGTTCCTGCATTGCGGGATTCTTGCTGTCCAGCACGCGCAGCGGATTGCTGTGCATGCGGCGCCGCGCGTCGTCGTCAAGCTCCCCTGCATGCCGCTCCAGGTAGGACACGAGTTTCGAGCGGTAGACTGCACGGGCCTCGGCCGATCCCAGGGAATTCAGTTCGAGGCGGATGCCTTCCAGTCCGAGGGCACGCCACAGCCGGGCGCACATCACGATGTGCTCGGCATCGATGTCGGGACCGGCAAAACCCAGCGCCTCGACGCCGACCTGATGGAACTGCCGGTAGCGCCCCTTCTGCGGGCGTTCATGACGGAACATCGGCCCCGAATACCACAGCCGCTGCGGGCCCGGATACAGCAGGTTGTGTTCTATTGCGGCCCGCACGCAGGACGCGGTGCCTTCAGGGCGCAGCGTCAGCTGCTCGCCGTTCAGCTCATCGGTGAAGGTGTACATCTCCTTCTCGACGATGTCCGTCACTTCGCCAATCGAACGCACGAACAGTTCGGTGCGCTCGAGTATCGGCATGCGGATGGCCTGGTAGCCGTAGTTCCGCACCCAGCCCTTCACCGTGTCCTCGAAAAATGCCCAGCGATGCGCGTCCGCCGGCAGCACGTCGTTCATCCCGCGGACACCCTGCACTGTTTTGGCCATGTTCCGGTCGCTCCGCCGGTCAGCCCGCGCCGCCGGCGCCGGACGCCGGAGCAGCGGTTTCCGGGGCGGCGCTGTAATGGCTGCGCACATAGTCATCGACGATGCGCTGGAACTCTTCCGCAATATTGCCGCCCTTCAGCGTCACCGTCTTCACGCCGTCGACGAACACCGGCGCCACCGGCGTCTCGCCGGAACCCGGGAGGCTGATGCCGATGTTGGCCTGCTTGCTTTCGCCCGGACCGTTGACCACGCACCCCATCACCGCGACATGCATGTTTTCCACGCCCGGGTAACGTCCCCGCCATTCCGGCATTTGCGCGCGCAGGTATCCCTGGATGCGGTCCGCGAGTTCCTGGAACACGGTGCTGGTGGTCCGCCCGCAGCCCGGGCAGGCGATAACCAGCGGCGTGAACGATCGCAGCCCCATGGTCTGGAGTATCTCCTGCGCGACAATCACCTCGCGCGTGCGGTCACCACCGGGTTCGGGGGTCAGCGATACGCGGATGGTATCGCCGATGCCCTCCTGCAGCAGGACGGACATTGCGGCAGTCGAGGCCACGATGCCCTTGGATCCCATCCCCGCCTCGGTGAGCCCGAGATGCAGCGGATAGTCGCAGCGTGAAGCAAGATCGCGGTAAACCGCAATCAGGTCCTGCACGCCGCTGACCTTGCAGGACAGGATGATGCGGTCATGCGCCAACCCGAGCGATTCCGCCTGCCGGGCGCTCTCCAGCGCCGAGGTGACCAGCGCCTCGCGCATGACCACACCGGCATCCCGCGGCTGCGCAAGGCGTCCGTTCTCGTCCATCAGCCTGGCCAGCAGTTCCTGATCGAGGCTCCCCCAGTTGACGCCGATGCGCACCGGTTTGCCGTAACGGCAGGCAAATTCGATCATGGTTGCAAACTGCTCGTCGCGCTTCGCGCCCTTGCCGACGTTGCCCGGATTGATGCGCAGCTTCGCCAGCGCTTCCGCGCAGGCCGGATGCTGGCTGAGCAGGCGGTGGCCGTTGAAATGGAAATCCCCGACTAGCGGCACTGTCACGCCGCTGCGATCCAGCTTCTCGCGGATCACCGGTACCGCGGCCGCGGCTTCCGCATTGTTTACCGTGATCCGCACGACCTCGGATCCCGCCCTCGCAAGCGCGGCAACCTGTGCCACGGTGGCCGCGACGTCGGCGGTATCGGTATTGGTCATTGATTGGACAACGATCGGCGCGCCCCCGCCGACCATCACGCCGCCCACTGACACCCTGGTGCTGTCGCGCCGGGCCGACGGCCCGTGTTTCGGAAAACACTCCATCATTTATTCCAGTATGAAACGCGCGACTTCGACGCGTGTGTGCGGGGCAAGATCGACGGGTTTGCCGTTGTAGGTCAGGCGCACATCCCGCGCATTGCCGATGACCACGCTGAACGGCGGGCGCCCGGTCACCCGCTGTTCGCTGCCGGCGGGATTGAGTTGCGAGAACAGCACCCGCTCGCTGCGGTCGCGCACTTCGACCCAGGAAGCGGACGCAAACTCGAATCGCGCTTCCGCCATGCCGGCAGGCAGGTCCTGCGGCTTCTCCGCAGCCTCGGGGGAACTCGACACGGGTTCCGCCTCAGCCGGAAGCGGATTCGCGACGGCGACTGCAGAAACCGCGGGAGTTTCGTCGACGGCCGGCACCGACTGAAGCACGGGTGCCGCCACAGGCTGGGGCAAGGATACGGTGACCGAATGCGGCGAAGCGTAATACAGTTCGTATATCGCAACTGCACTGACCAGCACGGCGAGTGCCCCTGCGTACGGCAGCCAGTTTGCCGATTTCCTGGCCGGGAAAGGAATTTCCCGGGATACCGGAATCGCCGCACTGGCCGGCACGGCCGCATGGGGCAGTTCTACGGAATCAGCCAGCTTCTCCGGGTCCAGCCCCAGCAGGCGCGCGTAGTTGCGTACGAAGCCGCGCACGAACACCGGCCCCGGCAACCGTTCATAGTCATCCGCCTCAAGTGCGGCGACCTGCGAGGCCGAGAGTCGCAACTGTGCCGCAACTTCCGCCACGGCCAGCCCTTTCGCGGCACGCGCCTCGGACAGCACCCTGCCGGGACGCTGCTCCGGCACGGCGTGAACCGCCTTATCGGCCGCGTCGGCTTCGTTCATTCAAACCGGCCAGCCTTCAGGGCCAGCGCCTCCCTGGAATCGGGGAAGTTGTTGCGCAACTGCTGCGCATAACTCGCCTCGGCCAGTGTATTGCCCAGCTTGCGCTCAACCCGCAGCGCGAGCCAAAGAACTTCCGCATTTGCGGCAGTGACCTGTGCCAGACGGCGCAGGTAACCCTGGGCCGCGGCAAAATTGTTGGACAGGAAGGACAGCTCCGCCAGCTGGTACAGCGCCTGCGGCTGGTTCGGACGCACGCTGACCGCACGCTGGAAAAAATCCTGTGCCGCGGCATTGTCGCCGCGCCGGCGAGCGCAAACGCCGGCATTCACCAGCGATCGCTCCGGCGCCAGATAAAGCGGATTCTGGACTGCAACCAGGAGGTACTTGATACCCTCTTCCTCGCGTTTGTTCTGGCACAGATACATGCCGTAATTGTTGTTGGTGTCCGGATCCGCGGGACTCAGGCGAAGGGCGCGGCCGAAGTGCTCTTCGGCTCGACGGTTGTCCTTCAGTGCCGCGTACACCAGGCCCGCAATGTTGTGTGCCGTGTGATAGCCGGGATCGGCCTGCAACGCCGTGGTGATCGACTCGAGCGCGACACCCAGATTGCCCATTTCGAAATAACCGCCGGCAAGTTCGGTGTGGATACGGGCGCGATTCCGTGCGTTGCTTTCGTTGCCCGTGGTATCCGTGGTCGGCTGGAAACCCTCATCAGGCATGTTTCCGCCCCCGGTTCCCGCGCATCCGCCCACCGCGACAAGCAGGATTGCCGCGGAAAACCAGACTGCCACGCCTGCTGAAAGTCCTCGCTGTCTCATGCGCGTTTTTCCTCCATGCGGCGCATCACACGCCTGGTTTTGTCCTGCACCCTGCCTGCCAGCTGCCCGCAGGCGGCGTCGATGCTGTCTCCGCGCGTCTTGCGAACCGTGGTTGTCAGCCCGGCCTGGAGCAACACGTCGCGGAATTCGGAAACCGTGCCGCCCGGGGAGCGCCCGTAACCCGAGTCGGGAAACGGATTGAACGGGATCAGGTTGATCTTGCAGGGCACCGGCTTCACGGTCCTGGCCAGTTCGCGGGCCTGTTCCAGACTGTCATTGACGCCCGCGAGCATCACATATTCGAAGGTCACGAAATCGCGCGGCGCCTTTTCGATGTAGCGCACACAGGCTGCCAGCAGTTCACGGATAGGATACTTGCGGTTGATCGGCACCAGTTGATCACGCAGCGCGTCGTTGGGTGCATGCAGTGACACCGCCAGCGCCACCGGGCAGGCATCTCGCAGCCTGTCGATTGCCGGCACCAGCCCGGAAGTCGACAGTGTCAGCCGGCGGCGCGAAATTCCGTAGGCGTGATCGTCGAGCATCAGCTGCATCGCCGCAACCACGTTGTCGAAATTGGCCAGCG